>NZ_JBFUFQ010000342.1:0-4411 GCF_056403355.1 Rhizobacter sp. P2_H3
CGTCTACACCGACTACACGCTGCGCGTGATGATGTACCTCGCGGTGGCGTGGCCGACGGGGCGTGTCGCGACCATCGACGAGATTGCCGGCGCCTACGGCATCTCGCGCAACCACCTGACGAAGATCGTGCACGAGCTCGGGCTGAACGGCTTCATCGCGACGACGCGCGGCCGCGCCGGCGGTGCGATGCTGGCCCGTGCGCCGAACGAGATCTCGATCGGCGACATCGTGCGCATGGCCGAGAAGGACTTCGCGGTCGTCGCATGCCACGACACCGCGGTGCCGCACGGCTGCCGGATCTTCGCGGCCTGCAACCTGAAGCGCGTGCTGGCGCGCGCGGTCGACGCCTTCATGGCCGAACTCGACGCGATGACGTTGCAGGATGCGATCACCGTGCCGACGGTGGCCGCCTCGCTGCTGGGCATGAGTACGGAAGAGCGGCCGGTGAGGGTGATGCGTTCCCGACCGCCGGTCGCGAAGGAGGCCTCGGCCAAGCGCTCGCTGCGCGCCACGAAGGCGCGCTGATCCATCAGAGATCGAAGCCCGGCTGCGCGGTGGGGCGGGGAGGTCAAACTCGCCGAATGCCGGCATGATCGTCTACATCATCCTTGCCGCCGTCGGCGTTGCCTTCAGCCTTGCCGTGCTTGCGGCGATCGTCTGGGCATTGACCCGCCCGAGTGACCGCATCCAGATGGCCAGCCTGTGCCTCTTCGGCTGCATTGCCCTGTATTGCGCCGGGGCCGTGCAGATCCATGATGCCGACGCCATGCTGGGCATCCTGGCGGGTGCGTATGCATTGCTGCTCTATGGGGTGCTTGCTGCCTTCGCCATCTTCCAGAAGCGCTGGGCATGGAAGGCCACCATCGTGGCGTTCGTCGTTCACGCTGCGCTGGTCGTGGCGGTGCTTCTCGCGGCGCTGCAGTCCGGCAAGACGATGTGGCTCGTGCTCGGGGTGTGGGTGATCCTGGGCGCGGTGGGGTTGTATGCCTCGCTGCACAAGGGGACGCGCCAGGTCATGGAGGGCGCCACTGCATGAGCGGTTCGGTCGAAACCATCACCATGTACCGGCCGACCGGGCCGAAGGAACTCCAGCTCGTCCGCGAGAGCGGATTCAAGCGCTGGCCGCCCAGGCTGCCCGACCAGCCGATCTTCTATCCCGTCACCAACGAAGCGTATGCGGTGCAGATCGCGCGCGACTGGAACGTCGGGGCCAGCGGGCAGGGCTTCGTCACCCGGTTCCAGGTGCGTGCCGGCTACATGGCCCGGTTCAAGGTGGAAACGGTGGGCGGTGCCGAGCACACCGAGTGGTGGGTGCCTGCGGAAGAGCTCGAAGAGTTCAACGACAACATCGTCGGGCTCATCGAGGTCATTCGCCAGTTTCCGTGACCTCTTGAGCGCGGTAGGGGTACGCGCTCGGGCTCGATGGGTATGTGTCGGGCGCAGTTGCAAAAACGGCCACGCGGGCACATAGACTATCGCCCATCGCTTTTCCGATCCATGTCCAGGACCACCGAAATGACCGAACTGAAGGGTATGTCGTACTCGGAGCTGCGTGCTCTGCTCGAAGAAACCGAAGCCGCGCTGAAGCTCAAGCGCACCGAGGAACTGAAAGTCCTGGCGGACGGCTACGCCAAGAAGCTGCAGATGGGCGGCTTCAGCATCGCCGAAGGGATCGAGGCCTTGAAGCCCTACCTGCCCGCCAAGCCCGTCAAGACGCCGTCGGTGCCCGGCGAAGAGCGCAAGGCGAAGTACGCGAACCCCGCCGATCCCAGCCAGACCTGGGTCGGCATGGGCAAGCCGCCGCAGTGGTTCCGCGATCAGCTCGCCGCCGGCCGCTCGCGTGAGGACATGCAGATTTCCTGAAAACTTCCCTGAAAGGACGCCCCATGGCCATCGCCACGCTTGCCGTCTGGCACGAACTCGTCGCGACACGCAACGCAAAGGGGCTCGGGGCACTGCTCGCCGACAACGTCGTCTTCCATTCGCCGGTCGTGCACACGCCGCAGGTCGGCAAGGCCGTCACGGCGCAGTACCTCGGCGCGGCCTTCCACGTCTTCTTCAACGAAAGCTTCCGCTACGTGCGCGAAGTCGTCGGCCCGCGTGACGCGGTGCTCGAGTTCCAGGTCGAGATCGATGGCATCGCCGTCAACGGCGTCGACATGCTCACCTGGGACGATGAGGGACGGATCGTCGACTTCAAGGTTCTCGTCCGGCCGCTGAAGGCGATCAACCTGATCCACCAGAAGATGGCGGCGATGCTGCAGGCGCAGCAGTAGCCGCGCGATCAGGCGTCCGATCCGTTCACCTCGCAGCGGAACGCGAGCCAGCTCGCGGCCACGCGCTGCAATGCCGCCACGTCGCCGGTCGTTTCCAGTCGCACCGCATCGCCCGCCGTATCGTCGGTCACATGCGCCGCGCCGCTGGCCTGCCACAGCTGCGCCGCGCGCCGCGCCACCGCATCGGCGGTGTCGATGATCTGCACCTGCGGCCCCATCGCTGCGGCGATCAGGTGCTGCACGAAGGGGTAGTGCGTGCAGCCGAGCACGACGGTGTCTACGCCTGCCTCACGCAGCGGCGCGCAGCAGCGCTCGACCATGGCGCGCAGCTCCGGCGTGTCGAGCGCACCCCGCTCGATCAGGTCGACCAGGCCCGGGCAGGGCTGGGCGGTGATCTGTACCGCATCGCCCTGCCGCGCCAGCAGTTGCCGGAACTTCTCGCTGCGCAGCGTGCCGGTGGTGGCGAGAACGCCGATGCGGCCGTTGCGGGTGGCCGCTGCGGCCGGCTTCAGCCCGGGCTCGACGCCGACGATCGGCAGCGCCGGCCAGCGCTCGCGCAGGCTCGCGACCGCCGCGGCCGTCGCGGTGTTGCACGCGACCACCAGCAGCTTCGCGCCCTGCGCCACCAGGTGCTGCGCAATGCGCTGCGAGCGCTCGACGATGAAAGCCTCGCTGCGGTCGCCATACGGCGCGTTCGCCGAATCGGCCAGGTAGCGCAGCGGCGCCTGCGGCAGCTGCCGGTGCAAGGCCCGCAGCACCGAGAGCCCGCCGAGCCCCGAATCGAACACGCCGATGCTGTCGGCGACAGGGGTCTTGGAGGGCAGCGGCACGGGCATGGCGGCGCAGTCTAGCAACGCATTCCTCGTGAACGTCGCGTCCGCGACGCGAAAACCGCCCCGACCTGTGCGAGAATAAAAATAGCACGATCGTTCTATTTCGATGCCGCAGCAGGGTCTCCCCCGGCGCCGCGCGCGGGGTGCCCGAGGCCCCGCCACTAGAATCGATCAACCCTTTCAGAGTCATCAGGAGCGTGCGAATGAAGGTATTGGTCGCGGTCAAGCGCGTTGTGGACTACAACGTCAAGGTGCGGGTCAAGAGCGATGGCAGCGGCGTGGACATCGCCAACGTCAAGATGAGCATGAACCCCTTCGACGAGATTGCCGTCGAAGAGGCGGTGCGATTGAAGGAGAAGGGCGCGGTGACCGAGGTCATCGCCGTCTCGCTCGGCGTCACGCAGTGCCAGGAGACGCTGCGCACCGCGATGGCCATCGGCGCCGATCGCGCGATCCTCGTCGAGACCACCGAAGAGTTGCAGCCGCTGGCCGTGGCCAAGCTGCTGAAGGCGCTGGTCGACAAGGAGCAGCCGGGCCTGGTGATCCTCGGCAAGCAGGCGATCGACGACGATTGCAACCAGACCGGGCAGATGCTGGCCGCGCTGGCCGACCTGCCGCAGGCCACCTTCGCGAGCAAGGTCGAGATCGCCGATGGCGCGGCGATCGTCACGCGCGAGGTCGATGGCGGCCTCGAGACGCTGAAGGTCACGCTGCCGGCGGTCGTCACGACCGACCTGCGCCTGAACGAGCCGCGCTACGTGACGCTGCCCAACATCATGAAGGCGAAGAAGAAGCCGCTCGAGGTGCTGAAGCCGTCCGATCTCGGTGTCGACGTGACGCCGCGCCTGAAGACCCTGAAGGTGAGCGAGCCGCCGAAGCGCAGCGCCGGCATCAAGGTGCCCGACGTGGCCACGCTCGTTTCCAAGCTGAAGACCGAAGCCAAGGTGATCTGACCATGACCGCACTCGTGATTGCTGAACACGACAACGCCTCGATCAAGGGCGCGACCCTCAACACCGTGACCGCAGCCGCCCAGTGCGGCGGCGAGGTGCACGTGCTCGTCGCCGGCAGCAACGCCGGTGCCGCGGCGCAGGCCGCCGCGCAGATCGCCGGCGTCACCAAGGTGCTGCATGCCGACGCCGCGTACTTCGAACACGGCCTGGCCGAGAACGTCGCGGCGCAGGTGCTGGCGGTGGCCTCGGCCTACAGCCACATCGTGTTCCCGGCCACCGCCAGCGGCAAGAACATCGCGCCGCGCGTGGCTGCCAAGCTCGATGTCGCGCAGATCAGCGACGTCACCA
>NZ_JBFUFQ010000343.1:0-4391 GCF_056403355.1 Rhizobacter sp. P2_H3
GTCCGCGAGCCGCCCCTCGGCGCGCGCCACGTCGGCCCGCGCACGCTGGCCCCAGGCGCGCTCGCGCGCCGGCCAGTCCAGGCGCTCCAGCGCCAGTGCCTCGTCCAGCGCCGCGCGCGCCGCCGGGTTCGGCGCCTGCCACAGACCGGCCAGCCCGGTCAGCTGCGCATACAGGCCGTGTTCGTCGCCGAGCGCGCGGTACAGCGCCTGCGCATGGTCGGCCGCGCCGCGCGAGCGGCCCGGCGAGCCCTCCGCCCACACCCATTGCGCGGCCCGCCACCAGGCGGCGGCCAGCGGCTTGGGAACGTTGTCATCGACCATCGCCTCGCTGATCTCGTGCCAGCGCCTCGCTTCGGCGTGCAGCGACAGGTGGTGCCACAGCGGCGCGGCGGCGCCGACCAGCGCGACCAGCGTCTCGGGGTCGTGCTGCTGCGACCACGCGAGCGCGGCGCGCAGGTTGTCGAGCTCGGGTTCGTAGAGCGCGAGCCACGGGGCATCCGGCATGCGCAGCCAGTCGCCCTGCGCGGCGGCGAAGAACTCGCGCAGCGCGCGCGCATGCCGGCCGCGCAGCGCGTGGGCGCGCGGGTCGTCCGCGAGGCGCGCCTGCGCGTAGGCGCGCGCGCTCTCG
Source organism: Rhizobacter sp. P2_H3 (assembly GCF_056403355.1). Classification (NCBI taxonomy): domain Bacteria; kingdom Pseudomonadati; phylum Pseudomonadota; class Betaproteobacteria; order Burkholderiales; family Sphaerotilaceae; genus Rhizobacter; species Rhizobacter sp. P2_H3. The sequence continues at coordinate 629 of NZ_JBFUFQ010000343.1, forward strand.
CTGAGCGCATAGCGCGGCGGATCGTCGGCGCTCACCTGCACCAGCGAGTGGTCCGACAGCAGCGCCAGCCCGTCGATCGCGGCCCAGCCGTCCGGATCGCTGCCGTCGGCCAGCACGGCGCCGGCCAGCGGCAGCGTGAAGCCGCCGGCGAACACGCCGAGCGAATCGAACAGCGCGCGCTGCGCCGGTGCGAGCAGCCCGAGGCTCCAGTCGAGCGCCGCCTGCAGCGTCTGCTGGCGGGTCGGCGTGCCGCGCACGCTGCTGGCGAGCAGGCGGAAGCGGTCGTCCAGCCGCGACGCGATGCCGGCCACGCCCAGCAGCGGCACGCGCGCCGCCGCCAGTTCCAGCGCCAGCGGCACGCCGTCGAGGCGGCGGCAGATCTCGGTCACCGCGCCGACGTTGGCGTCGGTCAGCGCAAAGCGCCGGTCGACCGCCTGCGCGCGCTCGCAGAACAGCGCGATCGCACCGTGCTGGCGGGCCGGCTCGGCGGCACTGCCGTCGGGCGGCACGGCGAGCGCCTCGATGCGCAGCAGCCGCTCGCCGGCGAGGTGCAGCGGCACCTGGCTCGTCACCAGGATGCGCAGCCCGGGCGCGGCCCGCTGCAGCGCCTGCACCAGCGGCGCCACCGCCTCCACCAGGTGCTCCGCGTTGTCGAGCACCAGCAGGGCCTGCAGGTTGCGGATCGACGACAGCAGCGCGGCCTGCGCATCGCCGCCGACCACCAGCTGCAGCGACAACGCCTGTGCGACCGCGCCGCTGATCAGCGAGGCGTCGGTCAGCGAGGCGAGCTCGACCCAGGCAACGCCGTCGGCCCAGGCCTGGCGCCCGGCCTGGGCCGCGGCGCGGGCGAGCGTGGTCTTGCCGATGCCGCCGGGCCCGACCAGCGTCACCAGGCCCGAGCGGTCGAGTTGCGCGAGCAGCTCGGGCAGCTCCCGCTCGCGGCCGAGCAGCGCGACCGGCCGCTCGGGCAGGGTGTCGCGCGGCGGCACGGCGGCCGCGGCCAGCGCGGGGGCAGGTGCAGGTGCGGGGGAGGACACGGCAGGCGCCTGCGCGGCCATCGTGAAGCGGTAGCCACGCCCGGGCACGGTCGCGATCGCCTGCGCGCCCAGCAGCTTGCGCAGCGCCGAGACGTGCACCTGCAGGTTGTTCTCCTCGACCACGAGGCCGGGCCAGACGAGGTCCAGCAGTTCGCCCTTGGACACCAGCCGGTCGCTGCGCTCGACCAGCGCCTGCAGCAGGTCGAAGGCGCGCGCGCCCAGCAGCGCCGGCTGGCCGTCGATCAGCAACTGGCGGGTGGCCGGATTCAGCGCGACGTGTCCGAAGCGGTAGTGGTCAGGCAAAGGGGATCCTCCAAGCCGGCGAATTTACGCGATGACACCGACTTTCAGAACGATTCAGGCCGGCTTCAGGACATTGAAGGACGGCGAGAGCGTGGATTCGGACACTCGGTTTCGCTCAGGGGGATTTTTCATCATGGACTTCAGCTCGCCATGGCCGCTCATCGCATCGGGATGCGCCATCGCCTGCGCCACGGGTTGGCTGACAGCGGCGTACCGCCGCGCACGGGTGCGCCCGAAGCCACCGGCGCGCGCCGGATCGGTGCTCGACACGGTGGGTTTCGCGGCACGCGGTGGCCGGGCGTTGGTCCGCGCCGAGTACCTGCCGGTGCCGGGCGGACGCGCCGCGGTGGTCCTGGTCAACGGTCGTGACGGCCGGCGCAACCGCGCGCTGGCACAGGCGCTGCGCACGCAAGGCCTGTCGGTGCTGGTGATCCAGCGGCGTGGCGGCTCCGGGCAGCGCGAGCGCGACGACCTGCTCGGCGCCGTCGACTACCTGCTGGACCGCGGCCACCCGCCGGGGCGCATCGGTGTGATGGGCTCGACCGGCTCGAACGTGGTGCTGGACGCCGCGGCCGGCGAGCCGGCCATCCGCGCCGTGCTGGCAGCGGCGCACCCCGCGCGGGCCGTCGCGTTCTTTCGCCAGCACCTGCTGCCCCCGCGCACCGTCTGCGTGATCTGGCCGCAGCCGGCGCGCGCCACCCCGGCCGCCGCCTGGGAGCGGCTGGCCGCCTGATCTGGGGGGCCGAGGGACGGGGGCTGAAGGGTAGAGGCTGAGAGACAATCGGCGGATGCCCTCCTCCCCGATGCCGCTCGACGGCAACCCCGCCTACGCGCTGCGCGCCGCCGAACTGCGCGATGTCGTGCCGATCGTCGGCCTGATCCGCGAACTCGCCGAGTTCGAGAAACTGACCCACCTGCTGCAGGTCACCCCCGAGAAGCTGCGGCCGCACCTGTTCGGCGAAAAGGCCGTCGCCGAGGCGATGGTGGCCGAGGCCGACGGCGAGGTGATCGCCTTCGCGCTGTTCTTCACCAACTTCTCCACCTTCCTCGCGCAGCCGGGGCTCTACCTCGAAGACCTGTACGTGCAGCCCGCGCACCGCGGCGAGGGCGTCGGCGAGGCCATGCTGACGCGGCTCGCGCGGCTGGCGGTCGATCGCGGCTACGGCCGCTTCGAGTGGAGCGTGCTCGACTGGAACGAGAACGCCATCCGCTTCTACGAGCGCATGGGCGCGACGATGCTGCCCGACTGGCGCATCTGCCGCATCACCGGCGATGAGCTGGCCCGCTTCGGCGCCTGAGTCAATGGGCATGGCCGATTCCTACGCGGCCCTGCATTCCACCTTCCGCTGGCAGGTGCCGGCGGATTTCAACATCGGCGAGGCCTGCTGCGCCCGCTGGGCGCGCGAGACGCCGGACGCGATCGCGATCCGCCACGAGCACGAGGACGGCACGCGCCGCACCTGCAGCTGGCGCCAGCTGCAGGCCCGTTCGCGCCGGCTCGCGGCGGCGCTGCAGCGGCTCGGCGTGCGGCGCGGCGACCGCGTCGCGATCGTGATGGCGCAGCGCATCGAGACCGCCGTCGCCCACATGGCATTGCACCAGCTGGGCGCGGTCGCGATGCCGCTGTCGGTGCTGTTCGGCCCCGAGGCGCTCGAGTTCCGGCTGCAGCACAGCGAGGCCGGTGTCGCGATCGGCGACGAGGCCTCGATCGCCGCGCTGCGTGCGGTGCGGCCGCAGTGCCCGGCGCTGCGCTGCATCGTCGCGGCCGGCGCGGCGGCCGGGCAGGGCGATGTCGACTGGGACACGCTGCTGCAGCAGGACGAGGGCGGCTTCGTGCCCGTCACGACGCGGGCCGCCGACCCGGCGATCCTGATCTACACCAGCGGCACCACCGGCCCGCCGAAGGGCGCACTGCTGCCGCAGCAGGCGCTGATCGGCAACCTGAGCGGCTTCGTCGCGAGCCAGAACTGGTTCCCGCGCCGCGACGAGGTGTTCTGGAGCCCGGCCGACTGGGCCTGGACCGGCGGGCTGATGGACGCGCTGCTGCCCACGCTGTACTTCGGCCGCGAGATCGTCGCGTACCAGGGGCGCTTCAGCCCCGAGAAGGCCTTCGAGCTGATGGCGCGCTACGGCGTCACCAACACCTTCCTGTTCCCGACCGCGCTGAAGGCGATGATGAAGGCCGTGCCGTCGCCGCGCGGACGCTACGCGCTGCGGCTGCGCACGGTGATGAGCGCCGGCGAGGCGGTCGGCGACGCGGTGTTCGCCTGGTGCCGCGAGCAGCTCGGCATCACCGTCAACGAGATGTTCGGCCAGACCGAGATCAACTACGTGGTCGGCAACTGCACCGAATACCTGGATGCCGAAGGCCGCGCGCAGCCCGGCTGGCCGGCGCGCCCGGGTAGCATGGGCCGCGCCTACCC
>NZ_JBFUFQ010000344.1:0-4382 GCF_056403355.1 Rhizobacter sp. P2_H3
GGTTTCATGGCCCGTCGCCCAAACTCCCGCCACTCACTTCGTTCGTTGTGGTCAAACAGTGGGCGACAGTCAGTTCACGAAGCGTGCTGCGCACGCGGGCCATGAAACCAGCCAGCTCCGGCGCCACTCCCTTATTGGCGCTCCCCAGACTCCCCGCCCGCGCCTTTGCCGCGCCGAACCATCAGCGCTCTCGGAGACTCTCCCCCGCATGCTCGACCAGCGGTGCCAGCACGAAATCGATCACGCGGCGCGTGCCGATCTTCACTTCGGCCGACACCGACATGCCAGCGCTCAACGGTACCGCGCGGCCGTCGATCTCGATGGTCTTGCGCTCCAGCCGCACCCGCGTCGAATACACCAGCCCGCGCTTGTCGTCGTTGATCGCATCGCTCGATACCGACGCGACGCGCGCGTGCAGCACGCCGTAGCGCGTGTACGGGAAGGTCTCCACCTTCACCTCGGCCGATTGCCCCGGCGCGATGAATCCGATGTCGCGGTTCTCGACCAGCGCCTCGACCTCCAGCGGGGCGTCGCGTGGCACCACCACCATCAGCGGCTGCGCCGCCGTCACGACGCCGCCCACGGTGTGCACCGCGAGCTGCTGCACCGTGCCGTCGACCGGCGCGAGCAGGCGCTGTGCATCGCGGCGCGCCGCCGCCTTGCGCTGCTCCTGCTCCAGCGCCGCCACGCGTTGCTGCGCGGTGGTGATGCCATCCAGCGCGCTGCGCCGCGCCTCGGCCACCAGCTGGTCGCGCTGGCGGCGTGACTGCAGCAGGCCGGCGTCCATCTCGCCCACGCGGCTGCGCATCGTCGCCAGGTCGGCCTCCTGTTCGATGCGCGCCTGCTCGCGCTCGAGGTAGCCGTGACGCGACACGAAATTCCGGTCGGCCAGGTCCTTCAGGTCGGCTGCGCGCTGGCGTGCGAGCGGCACGGTCTGTTCCAGCTTGCGCACCGCTTCGAGCGTCGAGTGGCGGCTCGCCTCGCGCTGCGCCCTCTCGGCGTCCAGCCGGGCCAGGCGCGCGAGGTGCTCGCCGATCTGGCCGGCCAGCATGCGGCGGGCCTCGTCGAAGTCGCGGTCGCTGACCGACGCGGGGCGCCGCAGCGGCGCGTCGTGCCCGCCGGCCACCGCGTCGAGCAAGGCCTGCCCGCGCGCGATCTGCAATCGGGCTGCCGCCAGCTCGCCTTCGCTGCGCTGCAGGTCGGCCTGCGTGACGGTCGGGTCCAGCTCGATCAGCACGTCGCCCGCACGCACCGCCTGCCCCTCGGCCACGCGGATCGCACGCACCGTGCCGGCCTCCAGCGGCTGCACGGTCTTGCTGCCCTCGGCCGGCACCACCCTGCCGGGCGCCACCGCGACGATGTCGAGCCGGCCGAACACCGCCCACAGCAGCGCAAGCAGCGCGAAGCCGAGCAGCAGTCCGATCGCCACATGCGGCGCCGGCGACAGCGGCGTCTCCTGCAGCGACTGCGCATCCGGCAGGAACCGCAGCTCGTGCGGAAGACGGCGTGGCGGCGCCAACTCGGCGCGGGCACACCAGGCCAGGCGCCCTGCGCGCCCGTAGCGGCCCAGCAGCGCGCCGAACGCGAGCAGCCCGAGCGGAATCCTCGTCATCGGCACTCCTTCATGCGGGCGCTTCATCCGTGCTGCAGGCGATGCAGCCGCGCGTAGTGCCCGGCCTCGCGCCGCAGCAGCTCGGCATGCGGGCCGGCCTCGACGATGCGGCCTTCGTCCATCACGACGATGCGGTGGGCATCGCGCACCGCCGACAAGCGGTGCGCGATGACGATCACCGTGCGGCCGTGGCAGATCGCCTTCATGTTGTCGTGCACGATGCGCTCGGATTCGACGTCCAGCGCGCTGGTCGCCTCGTCGAAGACCAGGATGCGCGGGTTGCCGATCAGCGCGCGCGCGATCGCCAGCCGTTGGCGCTGCCCGCCGGACAGCGTCGAGCCGTGCTCGCCGACCAGCGTGTCGTAGCCCTCCGGCAGGGCCGTGATGAACTCGTGCGCGCCGGCGAGCGTCGCGGCCTGGATCACCGCCTCCAGCGGCGTGCCGGCATCGGCCAGCGCGATGTTCTCGCGGATGCTGCGGTTGAACAGCATGTTGTCCTGCAGCACGACGCCGATCTGCCGGCGCAGCGAACTCGACTCGAGGGTCGACAGGTCGATGCCGTCGATCAGCACGCGCCCGCGTTCGGGGACGTACAGCCGCTGCAGCAGCTTCGCGAGCGTGCTCTTGCCCGAGCCGGAACGGCCGACGATGCCGATCACCTCGCCGGCCGCGATGTCGATCGACAGGCCCTCGATCACCGGCGCGCGGTCGGGACGGTAGCGGAACTGCACGTCGTCGAACGTGATGCGCCCGCTCACGCGCGGCAGGCTGCCGCGCGCGCCGCTGCTTTCGGTGCGGGTGTCGAGGATGTCGGCCAGGCGCTGCATCGACACGCCGGTCTGCTGGAAGTCGGTCCACAACTGGGCCAGCCGCATCACCGGCTGCGCGATCTGGCCGGCCAGCATGTTGAAGACCACCAGCTGGCCGACGCTCATGCGGCCGTCGATCACCAGCCGCGCGCCGACGTAGAGCGTCGCGAGCGTGACCAGCTTCGACACCATCGAGACGCCGCCCTGCGCGAGGCTCGCGATCGTGGTGGTGCGCAGGCCCGCCGACACGTAGGCGGCGAGCTGCCGGTCCCAGCGGCGCGTCCACTGCGGCTCCACGGCCATCGACTTGACGGTGTCGATGCCGTGCACCGTCTCCACCAGGAAAGCCTGGTTCTCGGCGCCGCGGTTGAACTTGTCATTCAGGCGTGCGCGCAGCAGCGGCGTGAGGGCCGCCGACAGCAGCAGGTAGCACGGCAGCGAGGCCAGCACGATCAGCGTCAGCCAGCCGCTGTAGCACAGCATCACCGCGATGAAGACGACCGAGAACAGCAGGTCGAGCACGACGGTGAGCGCGCTGCCGGTCAGGAAGCTGCGGACGTTCTCGAGCTCGCGCACGCGCGCCACCGTGTCGCCGACGCGCCGTGCCTGGAAGTACGCGAGCGGCAGCGCCAGCAGGTGGCGGAACAGCCGCGCGCCGAGCTCGACGTCGATGCGGCTCGTCGTGTGCGCAAAAACGTAGCTGCGCAAGGCCGTCAGCGCGACCTCGAAGACCATCACGGCGCCCAGGCCGATCGCGATCACGTCGAGCGTCGTGAAGCCGCGGTGCACCAGCACCTTGTCCATCACCACCTGGAAGAACAGCGGCGTGACCAGCGCGAACAGCTGCAGCGCAAGGCTCACCAGCAGCACCTCGCCGAGCAGCCGGCGGTGCCGCACGACCGACGGGATGAACCAGGTGAAGTCGAAGCGGCCCCATTCGCGGCCGGCCGAGGCCTGCGACGCGAACAGGATCAGCTCGCCGGACCAGCGCGCGCGCAGCGCGTCATGGCTGAGCAGCTCCGGGCGGCCGACCGCCGGGTCGTGGACCAGCACCTGGTCGCCGTCGATGCGGGCGATGAGGAAGAAGCCGGCCGCCGACGTGTCGGCTCCCGGTGCGGGCACCGATCGCGCCATGACGGGCAGCGCCAGGCGGGGCAGCCGGTCGATGCTGCTGCGAACCGCCCTGGCCCGCAGCTGCAGCTGCCTGGCCGCCAGCAGGATGTCCGGCGTCGACCACGGCCGCCCGCGCACGGCCAGCTCATGGGCCAGCTGTTCGGGATCGGCGGCCACGCCATGCAGCCGCGCCATCATCACCAGGCAGTCGAGCCCGGTGTCGACGGCACGGCCCGCGGGGGCCGCCGGGTGCGTCAGGGCTTCGATCTCAGTTCCACGCAGCCAGCACGAGCGACTGGCTGCTGGCACCGGCCGACAGCGTCGGCAAGGTGTCTGCCGCAGCCGGCGGCGAGAACGCAGCCATCGCGCTGACCAGGGCCGCTGTCGCCGAGGTGGTGATGCCCAGCGCGGTCTCGCGGTTGCTGCCGGCGCTGACGACGGCGGCGGTGGCCGTGGTCGATATCGCCGCCAGGATCTGGTCGAGACCCCAGGTGGTGGTTCCCCCCTCGAAGGTGATCTCCTGCAGCGGGTTGTAGGCGTTGGTCGCACTGCCGCCGTACAGGAAGTCCTTCACGGTGATGGTGTCTGTGGTGTCGTTGACCGAGATGATCAGCGAGGTGCCCGACTTGGTGAGCGTCACGTCCTTGTACCCGACATTGGTGAAGGACAGCGTGTTGTTCTTGCCGGCGGCGGTGTCGTAGGTGGAGGCGAGGGTGTCCTGGCCGTCGCCCTCGGTGAAGTTGTAGGTGTCGTCGCCGAGACCGCCGGTGATGGTGTCGTTGCCCAGCCCACCGGTGATGGTGTCGTTGCGGATGGTGCCGACCAGGGTGTCGTTGCCGGAGGTGCCC
>NZ_JBFUFQ010000345.1:0-4378 GCF_056403355.1 Rhizobacter sp. P2_H3
GCGCGATGCCGCGCAGCAGCAGCCGCGGGCGCCGCAGCAGCCCGCGCAGCGCCGCCCAGCCCGGCAACGCGGGGGCGGTGTCCAGCACCGCCTCGACGCGCGCGCCGGCCTTCAGGTACTGCGCGGCAACCAGGTACAGCAACGGCCCGCTGCCGATGAACACCACGCGCGAGCCGATCGCACAGGCCTGCGCCTTCAGCGCGATCTGCGCCGCACCCAGGCTGTAGCAGCCGGCACGCTGCCAGCCCGGCACCGGCATCAACCGGTCGGTGGCGCCGGCGCAGACGATCAGCGCATCGAAGGCCAGCGTCTGCGTGCGCCCGCTCGGCGCGTGCACGGTGTGCAACTGGCCGGCCGTCAGGTTCCAGGCCAGCGTTTCGCTGCGGTGCTCGATCTGCCCGTGCAGCGCGTCGAAGTCGCGGTGCAGCGAGTGCGCCTTCGCGGCCTCGCTGCCATACAGCGTCGCGTGGCTGCGCCGGAAGCCTTCCGGTTGGCGGCGGTAGATCTGGYCGCCGTCGCGCCGCCCTTCATCGATGACGATCGGACGCAGCCCGGCCTGCACCAGCGCCTGCGCGGCACGCACCCCTGCCGGCCCGGTGCCGACGACCACCATGCGCGGCGTCATTGCGGCGCCTCGCCACGCCGGCGTTGCGCCAGCTCCGGCGTCAGCGGCCACAGCGACACCGGCGGCGCGGTGCGCACGCTCATGCCGTCGAGCGCCGCCGTCGAGCAGGCGCGCAGGCGCCGGCCGGCATCGTCCCAGACCCAGCAGTCCTGGCAGGCGCCCATCAGGCAGAAGCCGGCGCGCGCACCATCGCCGAACTCGGACTGGCGCAGCTGCCGGCCGTGCATCAGCAGCGCCACCAGCAGCGTGTCGCCTTCGAGCGCGGTGGCGGGCTGGCCGTCGATGCGCAGCTGGATGGAAGGCCGCGCGGTTTCGGCCAGGCGCACGAAGCGCCCACTGCGGCCGGGCGTGGGCTGCTTCATGAGGGGTCCACCAGGATCAGGGGTTGGTCGGGAACAGCCGTTCGATCGGGTAGTGCGTCTTGATGAACGGCGACTTGATCACGATGAAGCTGAAGTACTTCTCGATGCCGATGTTGCGCTCCAGCAGGTCCTCGATCAGCGCCTGGTAGTGGTTGACGCCGCGCGTCGTGAACTTCAGCAGGTAGTCGTAGCCGCCGCTCACCAGGTGGCACTCGAGGATCTCGTCGACCCCGCGGATCGCGGCCTCGAAGCGCACGAAGTCCTCGCGGTGATGGTCCGACAGCGTGACCTCGGTGAACACCGTCAGCGTGTCGCCCAGCTTCTCCAGTCGCAGCTGCGCGCCGTAGCCCGCGATGTAGCCGGCCTGCTCGAGCCGCTTCACGCGGATCAGGCAGGGGCTGGGCGACAGGCCGACGGCCTCGGCCAGGTCGACGTTGGTGATGCGCCCGTTCTTCTGCAGCTGGCTCAGGATGCGCAGGTCGAGGCGGTCGAGCTTGAGGGAGCTGGTCACGGCAGGAAGAGGAGTCTGGGGTGGCCGATTTTGCGACGGGAAACCGCGCGGTGGAGCAGAACATCATCGCCGCCTACTTCAGCGCGGCGCGCAGGTCGGGTTCGCGCAGCACGTCGTCGAGCGTGCCGCGCAGGCGCTGCGCCATCTGCACGAACTCGTCCTCGGTGAAGCACAGCGCCGGCGCAAAGCCCAGGATGTGGTCGCCGAACGAGCGGAAGATCAGCCCGCGCCGGTAGCCGGCGTCGAACAGCCGGTCCGGCAGGCCGAGCGCCGGATCGAAGCCGCGCTTCGTGGCCTTGTCGCTCACCAGCTCCAGCGCGCCGAGCAGCCCGCGGTGGCGCGACTCGCCGACCAGCGGGTGATCGCGCAGGCCGTCCATCACGGCCGCGAAGTGCGGCGCCACCGCCTGGCCGTGGGCGAGGATGCCGCCCTCGTCGTACAGGCGCAGCACCTCGAGCGCGATGGCCGCGCTGACCGGGTGGGCCGAGTAGGTCGCGCCGTGGCCGATCGCCGCGCCCGCCGGCGCGCCGTCGGCGATGCCGGCGAAGACCTGCTCCGACATCAGCGTCGCGCCCATCGGCGCATAGCCGGCGGTCAGGCCCTTGGCGAGCGTCATCAGGTCGGGCTCGACGCCCTCGGCCTCGCACGCGAACATCGGGCCGGTGCGGCCGAAGCCGGTGATGACCTCGTCGACGACGAACAGGATGTCGAGCTCGCGCGCCGCCTCGCGCATCGCCTTCAGCCAGCCCACCGGCGGCACGACCACGCCGCCCGAGCCCTGGATCGGCTCGCAGAAGAAGGCGGCCACGTGGTCGGCGCCGAGCTCGGCCACCTTGCTGCGCAGCGCCGCCACCGAGGCCGCGATCAGCGCCTGCGGATCGGCCCCGGCCGCGCTGCGGTACCCGTAGGGCGAGGCGATGTGGTGCTGGTTGGGCAGCGGCAGGTCGAAGCCGCGGTGGAACAGCGGCAGCGCGGTCAGCCCGGCGCCGAACGACGACGAGCCGTGGTAGCCGCGCTCCAGCGCGATGAAATGCTTCTTGTGCGGGCGGCCGGTGTTGTTGTAGTACTGCACGATGAAGCGGCTGGCCGCGTCCACCGCCTCCGAGCCGCCGAGCGTCAGGTAGACGCGCGTCAGCGAGGCCGGCGTGATCTCGACCAGCTTCGCGGCCAGGCGGATCGCCGGCTCGCTGCCGAAGTGGAAGTAGCCGGTGGCATAGGGCAGCTTGCGCATCTGCTCGGCCGCGGCCTGCACCACGCTCTCGTGGCCGTAGCCGATGTTGACGCACCACAGGCCGGCGAAGGCGTCCAGCAGCTCGCGCCCGCTCGCATCCTTCAGCCAGGCGCCGTGGCCGGACTCGAGCACGGTGACGCCGCGCTGCTGGTGCTTGCGCCACGGCGCGACCGGATGGATCAGGTGGTCTCGGTYGAGCGCGATCAGCGCATCGAGGGTGGAAAGGGCTGGCGACGACATGCGGTGGGCTCGTGGTGGTGAGCCTCCAGAATAGGATGGCGCCCCCGGCGCGTGGTGCTGCTTTGGGCCGGCGCGGCGCAACGCAGCATCGTTCTTCGCGGCGGTTCAGCAGAAGATGTGGCGGCGTGCGCGGTCAGTAACCGCGCGCGCGGTCGACGCGGCCGACCATCTCTTCGCCGGCCTCGAAGCGCCGCAGGTTGTCCAGCACCACGCGCGCCGCGGTGTCGGGCTGCGTCATGCTCGCGATGTGCGGCGTGAGCCAGATGTTCGGGTGCTGCCAGAACGGGTGATCGGGCGGCAGCGGCTCAGGGTCGGTCACGTCGAGCACCGCGTCGGCGATCCAGCCCTGCGCGAGCGCGGCCAGCAGGTCGGCCTGCACCAGCTGCGGTCCGCGCCCCACCTGCACCAGGCCGGCGCCGCGCGGCAGCTGCGCGAACAGCGCCGCGTCCAGGAAGCCGCGCGTCTCGTCGGTCAGCGGCAGCAGGCACACCAGGATCTGCGTGCGCGCGAGAAAGGCCGGCAGCTCATCCGCGCCGGCGAAGCACTGCACGCCGTCGACCTGGTGGCGCGAGCGGCTCCACCCGGCGCAATCGAAGCCGAAGCTGCGCAACTGCGCAAGCGCCGCCCGGCCCAGCGAGCCGAGCCCGAGCACGCCGACGCGGCAGTGCCCGGCCGGCCGCACCGGTGCCGCCTTCCACTGCGCCTGCGCCTGCTGGCGCCGGTACTGCAGCATGTCGCGGTGCAGGGCCAGCACCGCCCAGCTGACGTACTCGACCATGCCGCCGATGATGCCGGGCTCGACCATGCGCACGACCGGCAGCCCGGCTGGCAGCGCCGCGAAGTCGAACTGGTCGACGCCGGCCCCGGACGAGAACAGCACCTGCAGGTTCGGGAACAACTCGCCGAGACGGGCCGGCGGCTCCCAGGCCGCGAGGAAGCGCACCTGCGCCGGGTCGCCGATGTCGGGCCAGATGCGAAACGCCAGCGCCGGCGCCTCGCGCGCGAAGATCTCGGCCCACTGGCGCCCGCGCACCGGGTCTGATTTGTAGACGAAGCTCATCGGGTCAGCCGAGCGCCTGGTTGACGAGGGAGAACAGGCGGCTGCCGTCGGCGAGCACCGGCACCGCGCCGCGCACCATCACCGTCGGCGCATCCACGCGCAGCAGCCCCAGGCTCTCCAGCCACTCGGTGAGCCCGCTGTCGAAGTCGATGTCGATGCGCACGAACTTGCCGGCGTTCAAGCCCACCAGGTGGGCGATCAGCGCCTTCGCGCCCTCGACGTCCGGCGCCACCACCGGCCCGAGGCTCAGCCCGCGCCCGAAGCGGCGCAGCATCGCGAAGCCGCGCGCCTGCCCGTCCTGGTCGAGCACCACCGTGTCGGCCTGGGCCAGCAGCGCGCCGATCAGGGC
>NZ_JBFUFQ010000346.1:0-4321 GCF_056403355.1 Rhizobacter sp. P2_H3
GGGCGGGGCTGGTGGTCGACGGCTGCGTGCGCGACGTGGCGGAGCTGGCGGCCAGCGATGTCGGCATCCGCGCGCTGGCGCTGATGCCGCTGCCGACCGAGAAGCGCAACGAAGGGCAGCGCGACGTGCCGGTGCAGGTGCAGGGCGTGTGGGTGCGGCCGGGCGACCGGCTTTCTGCGGATGCGGACGGGATCGTGGTGATGCCATAGAACATGTCGCTGCCGCGAACATGTTCCTGAAACGTGTTAAAAAAACGTCATAAATTTAACATGTTTTCGCGCCGTCACCGGGTCAGCAGCTCGAACAGCGGTTCGTTGATGAAGTACACCTCGCGGCCGATCTTCTGACCGCTCAGCACGCCGAGCCGTTCCAGTTCGCGCAGGTATTTGGCGCAGGTCTGCCGCGTTCCGAGGCCGGCGCGCTCCAGAAACTGGATCTTGCAATACGGCTGGCGAAAGATCTGCTCGATCAGGTCCTTGCTGTAGACACCGGGCGCTTCACGTTGAACGCGCTCCCGCACGGACTCCATCAACGCGAGGATGTCGATGATCTGTTGCCGGGTGCGCAGCGAGGTCTGCTCGACCGCATCGAGCATGTACAGCACCCACTCGATCCAGGCACCTTCTTCCGTCACGCGGCGCAGACCTTCGTAGTAGGCCGCCTTGTGATCGATGATGTGGCGAGACAGGTACAGCACCGGCTGGGTGAGCAGCCCGCAATCGACGAGGTAGAGGATGTTCAGGATGCGGCCGGTGCGTCCGTTGCCGTCGGGGAACGGATGGATGGCCTCGAACTGATAGTGCATCAGGGCCATCTTCACGAGCGCATCGAGCCCGTCCTCGGCGTGCATGAAGTTCTCGAGCTCTCGCAGCTTGTCCCGGATGACGCCATCGCCTTCCGGCGGGGTGTAGATCGTCTGGCCGCGGCCGTTCGCGATGCGCGTTCCGGGTGTCCGGCGGAGGCTGAAGTCCGCCTGCTTGATGAGCTGTGCGATCTCGATGAACAGGCCGGTCGCCAGCGGCCGGGTGCCGATCTGCCGGAAGCCGTGGTTCAGCGCCTGGCGGTAGCGCAACACCTCTTTGGCCTCGGGGCTGGCAGGCAAGGACTCATCCGATGCCGCCTTGAACAACTCGTCGTTCGTCGTCAGGATGTTCTCGATCTCCGACGAGGCCCGCGCTTCCTGCAGGACCAGGCTGTCGAGGAGCATCGCCTGGTCGGGCATGCGCTCGGCCATGCCTTTCAACTCGGCGAGCGCGCGGCTCGCAGTGATGGCCTTGCGCAACACGGCCGTCGTCTCCAATGCCGTCGCTGGAGGCAGCGGCGGCAGATCGTTGAAGGGCGTGTTGCGATCGAACATGCGTGGCGCTCCTGGAAGAGGCCGCTATTGCACCACTTGCATCACGTCCAGCAACCTGTCCAATCCTCCTGCATTGATCGCCACCATCGCCTGCGCCCGCACCGCCGGCTTCGCGTGGTAGGCCACCGAGAGCCCGGCGACGCCCATCATCGGCAGGTCGTTCGCCCCGTCGCCCATCGCGATCGCCTGCGACGGCTGGATGCCCAGTTGCGCGCAGGTCGCGAGCAGCATGCGCTTCTTCTCGTCGCCGTCGCAGATGTCGCCCCAGGGCTGGTCGACCATGCGGCCGGTGAGTGCGCCATCGGCCACCTCCAGCACGTTCGAGCGCGTGAAGTCGATCTTCAGGCGGTCGCGCACGTGGTCGGTGAAGAACGTGAAGCCGCCCGACACCAGCAGCGTCTTCATGCCCGCCGCCTGGCAGGCCTGCACCAGCGCCGCGGCGCCGGGGTTCAGCTGCAGCCGCTCATCGAGCACCTGCTGCATCGCGCTGACCGGCACGCCCTTCAGCAGCGTGACGCGCCGGCGCAGGCTGTCCTTGTAGTCGGTGATCTCGCCGCGCATCGCGGCCTCGGTGATCGCCGCCACCTCGGCCTTGCGGCCGGCCGCATCGGCGATCTCGTCGACGCATTCGATGTTGATCAGCGTCGAGTCCATGTCGAACGCGATCAGCTTGAAGTCCGCCAGCCGCAGCGGCGGCGTGAAGCGCTGGATGACGAGGCCGGGGGCGAATTCGAGGGTCATGGGATCAGGCAGTCTCTTTGGGTTGGCCGAGGGAGCGCAGCACGTCGCGGATCAGTTGCGCGCGGTCCTTCGGCTCCGGGGTCTGGCGCTCGATGCGCAGCTTGTCGTTGCCGGCCAGCTTGATGTGGCGGTTCTTCTGCACCAGCTCGATGATGCGCATCGCATCCACCGGCGGGTTGGGCCGGAAGCTGATCACCATCAGCCCCGGCGCCGCATCGATCTTCATCACGCCGTAGGGCTTGGCCAGCACGCGCAGCCGGTGCACGTCGAACAGCGTCTGGCCCTGCGGCGGCAGCTTGCCGAAGCGATCGGTGATCTCCTCGAGCATCGTGTCGATCTGCTCCGGCTTCTCGGCGGTGGCCAGGCGCTTGTACAGGCTCAGGCGCGTGTGCACGTCGCCGCAGTAGGCATCGGGCAGCAGGGCCGGCGCGTGCAGGTTGATCTCGGTGGTGGCCGACAGCGGCGACAGCAGGTCGGGCTCGCGCCCGGCCTTCAGCGAACGCACCGCCTCGCCCAGCATCTCGTTGTAGAGCTGGAAGCCGACCTCCATCATGTTGCCGCTCTGGTTGTCGCCCAGCACCTCGCCGGCACCGCGGATCTCCAGGTCGTGCATCGCGAGGTAGAAGCCCGAGCCGAGCTCCTCCATGTTCTGGATCGCCTCCAGCCGCATCGCCGCCTGCTTGGTCAGCCCCTCGACCTCGGGCACCAGCAGGTAGGCATAGGCCTGGTGGTGCGAGCGGCCGACGCGCCCGCGCAGCTGGTGCAGCTGCGCCAGGCCGAACTTGTCGGCGCGGCTGATCACGATGGTGTTCGCGCTCGGCACGTCGATGCCGGTCTCGATGATGGTGGAGCACAGCAGCACGTTGTGGCGCTGCGCGACGAAATCGCGCATCACGTGCTCCAGCTGCCGCTCGGCCATCTGGCCGTGCGCGACCGCGATGCGCGCCTCGGGCAGCAGCTCCTGCAGCTTCTCGCGCCGGTTCTCGATCGTCTCGACCTCGTTGTGCAGGAAGTACACCTGCCCGCCGCGCTTCAGCTCGCGCAGGATCGCCTCGCGGATGGTGCCGGTGCTCTCGTTGCGCACGAAGGTCTTGATCGCCAGGCGCCGCTGCGGGGCGGTCGCGATCACGCTCAGGTCGCGCAGGCCTTCCAGGGCCATGCCCAGGGTCCGCGGGATCGGCGTCGCGGTCAGCGTCAGCACGTCGACCTCGGCGCGCATCGCCTTGATCGCCTCCTTGTGGCGCACGCCGAAGCGGTGTTCCTCGTCGATCACCAGGAGCCCGAGGCGCTTGAACTTGACGCTCTGGCTGATCAGCTTGTGGGTGCCGATCACGATGTCGACCGTGCCGTCCTCGATGCCTTCGAGCGCCGCCTTCACTTCCTTCGGCGAGCGGAAGCGCGACAGCTCGGCCACCTTCACCGGCCACTTGCCGAAGCGGTCGGAGATGTTCTGGAAATGCTGCTCGGCCAGCAGCGTGGTCGGCGCGAGGATCGCCACCTGCTTGCCGCCGGTGACGGCGACGAAGGCCGCGCGCAGCGCCACCTCGGTCTTGCCGAAGCCGACGTCGCCGCACACCAGCCGGTCCATCGGCTTCGGGCTCACCATGTCCTGGATCACCGCGTGGATCGCCGCCTTCTGGTCGGGCGTCTCCTCGAAGCCGAAGCTCGCGGCGAAGGCCTCGTAGTCGTGCGGCGAGAAGCGGAACGCGAAGCCCTCGCGCGCGGCGCGGCGGGCGTACAGGTTCAGCAGCTCGGCCGCGGTGTCGCGCACCTGCTCGGCGGCACGGCGCTTGGCCTTGTCCCACTGGCCGGAGCCGAGGCGGTGCAGCGGCGCCTCTTCGGCGCTGACGCCGGTGTAGCGGCTGATCAGGTGCAGCTGCGCGACCGGCACGTACAGCGTGGCCTTGTCGGCGTACTCGAGGTGCAGGAACTCGCTCGGGCCATCGCCCAGGTCGATGTTCATCAGCCCCACATAACGCCCGATCCCGTGGTTCACATGCACCACCGGGTCGCCGACCTTCAGCTCCGACAGGTCCTTGATCAGCGCGTTGACGTCGCTGACCTGCTCCTGCTTGCGCTTGCGCCGCCCGGTGGGCGAGGTCGCGAACAGCTCGGTCTCGGTGATGAACTGGATCGCGCGGCCGAGCTCGGCGTCGTGCCAGAAGAAGCCCTCGGCCAGCGGCGCGACCGCGATCGCGAAGCGCTCATCGCCCTGCTCGAACT
>NZ_JBFUFQ010000347.1:0-4306 GCF_056403355.1 Rhizobacter sp. P2_H3
CACCTGCTCGGTCCTGTGCAGCAGGCCTACAACCGCCTGTACGGCGAGTTCGTCGACGCCGGCCCGCAGGCCGGCCTGGCGCTCGCCATCGCGGCGGCGCTCGACGGCCTCTCGCTGCTCGAACTGCTGAACCTGCACCAGTTCAGCAAGCGCCAGCGCGAAGCCATGCGCCAGGCGCTGCAGCAGCTCGCCCAGACCGTCACCTGATCAACCTCGCCCCGGATTCATCACCATGCCCCCACATCACCGCAAGGCGGCCGTCGTCGCCCTGCTGGCCGCCGCATTGGCCGGCTGCGCAAAGGAAACCGCCCCGTCCGTCGCCGTGCCGCGCCCCGTCAAGGTGGAAGTCGTTGCCGACGGCGGCACGGCAACCGTCGAGTCGTTCATCGGCACGCTGCGCGCACGCCAGCGCGCCGAACTCGGCTTCGAGTCACCCGGGCGCATCGCCGCCATCGCCGTCGACGTCGGCGACCGCGTGCGTGCTGGCCAGGTGCTGGCACGCCTGGACGAATCGCCGGCCCGCTGGCGACTGGAGAAGGCCGAATCCGACCGCGCCTCGGCCGTGGCCGTGCTCGCGGAACGCAGCACCCAGCTGCGGCAGCACGAGTCGCTTGCCAAGGACCAGATCGTCTCGGCGAGCACGCTGGAGTCGATGCAGACGCAGCACCGGCTGGCGGTCGGCCAACTGCAGGCGGCCGAGGCGGCGCTCGCACTGGCGCGCCGCGACCTCGCGCTGGTGCGCATCACGGCACCGTTCGACGGCGAGATCGTCACTCGCGCAGCTCAGCCGCACACCGACATCGGAGCCGGCCAGCCGGTGCTGCAGATCGAAGCGCGGCAGACGCTGGAAGTGGTGGCGATGCTGCCCGAGGCGGTGGCCTCGCGCCTCGCACCGGGCCAGGCGGCCACGGCCGGCCCACTGTCACTGACGCTGGAGCGGCTGTCGGCGCGCAACGAGAACGGCTCGCTGGTGCCGGCAGTCTTCCGCATCGCGGGCGCCGCCGCGGGCTTGCGCAGCGGCAGCGTCGTCTCGGTGGAACTGCCGCGCACGGCGAGCACCGCGCTCTCGGTGCCCGCCCCTGCGCTGCTGGCGGGTGGCGACCCGGGCACGGCGAGCGTTTTCCTGCTCGATGCCACCAGGCAGCAACTCGTGCGTCGTCCGATCCAGCTCGGCGACGGCGTGCTGCCCGGCGGCCGCCTGCCGGTGAAGGCGGGCCTGGTCGCGGGCGACCAGGTCGTCGTCGCCGGCGTCGCCTTCCTGAACGAGGGCCAGGCCGCGGTGCGGCAGGAGTCGCAGACGCTGCTGCACGGAGCACAACGATGAAGCTCACCGAATCGGCACTGGGCGCGAGCCGGCTGACCTTCTTCGTGGCCGCGCTGGTGCTGGTGGCCGGCGTGTTCGCCTTCCTGAAGTTCCCGTCGCAGGAGGAGCCCTCCACCACCATCCGCGACGCGATGATCTTCGTCGCCAACCCCGGGCTGCCGGTCGAGCGCATGGAGCAGCTCGTCGCCCGCCCGCTGGAAGAACGGCTGAGGCAACTGCCCGAACTGAAGCACGTGGTCAGCACGGTGCGCACCGGCAACGTCATCCTGCAGGTGACGGTGCACGAGAGCGTGCCCGACCTGCCCACGGTCTGGCAGAAGCTGCGCGCCAAGGTGGCCGAGGTGTCGCCGCAGTTCCCGGAAGGCACGCTGCCGGCGGACATCAACGACGACTTCGGCCGCGTGGCGGTGGCTTCCATCGCCGTCACCGCACCCGGCTTCTCGATGAGCGAGATGCGCCAGCCGCTCAAGCAACTGCGCGACCGGCTGTACGAGCTGCCGGGCGTGCAGAGCGTCAGCTTCCACGGCCTGCAGGACGAGCGCGTCTACATCGAGTTCGACCGCGCGCGCCTCGCGGGCCTGGGCCTGGGTGCGCCGGCCGTGCTGCAGCAGCTGCAGCAGCAGAACGTCGTGCTCTCCGGTGGCCAGGCGGTGCTGGGCGGCCTGAACGCCGCACTGGTGGCCTCGGGCGAGATCACCTCGCTGGAGGCGCTGCGCAACGTCGTGCTGAGCGTGCCCGAACGCAGCGGCCGCAACGACTCGAGCGTGCGCCTGTCGGACATCGCCAGCATCCGCGTGCTGCCGGCCGATCCGCCGGAATCGGCCGCGGTCTACCAGGGCGAGCCGGCCGTGGTGCTGGGGGTCTCGATGCGCGCCGGCCGGAACGTGCAGGCCTTCGGCCAGGCGCTGAAGGCGCGCGTCGCCGAACTGCAGCAGTTGCTGCCGGCCGGCTTCACGCTCGAGTACGTGACCTTCCAGGCCGACGTGGTCGAGCGCGAGATGGGCAAGATGAACCGCGTGATGGGCGAGACCATCGTCATCGTGATGGCGGTCGTCGTGCTGTTCCTGGGCTGGCGCGCCGGCCTCGTGGTCGGCAGCATCGTGCCGCTGACCATCCTGGGCACGCTGGTCGCGATGCAGATGCTGTCGATCGAGCTGCACAACGTCTCGATGGCGRCCATCATCATCGCGCTCGGCCTGCTGGTGGACAACGGCATCGTGATCGCCGAAGACATCGAACGGCGCCTGGCGGCCGGCGAGGACCGTCGCCAGGCCTGCATCGATGYGGGCCGAACGCTGGCCATCCCGCTGCTCACCTCGTCGCTGGTGATCATCTTCGCGTTCTCGCCGTTCTTCTTCGGCCACACCTCGATCAACGAGTACCTGCGCCCGCTGGTGATCGTGCTCGCGCTGGCGCTGCTGGGCTCGTGGCTGTTCTGCCTGACGGTGACGCCGCTGCTGTGCTATCACTTCCTGAAGCCGTCCCACCCCGCGGGGCCGGCCGAATCGAACCCCGAGTCGCGCTTCTACCGCGGCTACCGGCATGTCATCGGCAAGGTGCTCGACCACAAGGCGATGTTCCTGGTCGCGATGGGCGTGATGTTCACGGCGGCGATGCTGATGCTGGCGAGCGTGCCCGCCGGCTTCCTGCCGCCTTCCGACCGGCCGCAGTACCAGATCGCCCTCGAATTGCAGCCCGGCAGCGACTCGCGCGCCACCCTCTCCACCGTGCAATCGGTCAGCCGCTGGCTGGCGGACAAGAACATCAATCCGGAGGTGACGACCAGCATCGGCTACGTGGCCGATGGCGGGCCGCGCATCATCCTCGGCCTGAACCCGCCGCTGCCGGCCTCGCACATCGGCTACTTCACCGTGGGCGTGAACGGCAAGGACGCGCTCGACCCGATGATCGAGCGCACCCGCGCCTGGCTGGCGCAGGCGCATCCGGAGCTGCGGGTCGATGTGAAGCGCTTCTCGCTCGGCTCCAGCGATTCCGGCACCGTGGCCTACCGCATCGCCGGCCCGGACGAGCGCGAGCTGCGCCGCCTGGGCGGGCAGCTGCAGGCCGCGCTGCGCGGCGTGCCCGGCGTGGTCGGCGTGCTCGACGACTGGGACGGCCGCGTGCCGCGCCTGGACGTGCAGATCGACCAGCGCAAGGCACGGCGCCTGGGCATCACCAGCGAAGACGTGGCCACCTCGCTGGGCGCGCGTTTCAGCGGCCTGGCCGTCTCGTCGCTGCGCGACGGCGACACGCTGGTGCCGCTGGTCGTGCGCGGCTCCGAGGCCGAGCGCCGGCGGCCCGAGGACCTGGCGAACAGCCTGATCTACCCCGCCTCCGGTGGCGCGCCGGTGCCGCTGTCGGCGGTGGCCACGCTCACGGTCGGCTCCGAGCCTTCGGTCATCCGCCGCCGCGACCTCTCGCGCACGCTGACCGTGCAGGGCCGCAGTGAGACACAGACCGCGCAGCAGGTGGTGGACCGCCTCGCGCCGACGGTGGCGGCGCTGGCGCTGCCGCCGGGCTACCGCATCGAGCTGGGCGCCGAGATCGAGGACGCGGCCGAGGCCAACACCGCGCTCGGCGACTACCTGCCGCACGCCGTGGTGGCGATGCTGATCCTCTTCGTCTGGCAGTTCGGCTCGTTCCGCAAGCTGGCGCTGATCCTGGCCATCATCCCGTTCGCGCTCATCGGCGTGGCACCCGCGTTGAAGCTCGCCGGCGAGCCGCTGGGCTTCATGGCCAACTTCGGCCTGCTGTCGCTGGCAGGCATCATCGTCAACAACGCGGTGCTGCTGCTCGAGCGCATCGAGGCCGAGCTGCATGCCGGCCGCCCGCTGCGCGAGGCGGTGGTGGCCTCGGCGGTGCAGCGGCTGCGGCCGATCGTGATGACCAAGCTGACCTGCGTCGCCGGCCTGGTGCCGCTGCTGCTGTTCGGCGGGCCGCTGTGGTCGGGCATGGCGGTCACCATCATCGGCGGCCTCGCAT
>NZ_JBFUFQ010000348.1:0-4290 GCF_056403355.1 Rhizobacter sp. P2_H3
TCGCCGGGCTTGAACAGCAGCTGCTGCTCGATGGTCTCGCGCCGGGTCTGGATGTGCAGCCAGTTCGCGAGGCGGAACGCGGCGTTGTCCTCCTCCTGGAGCCGCGTGTCGAAGATGTCGAGGTTGTCGATGCGGATCTCGCCGATGACCGCGCCGGATTGCTCCAGGCTCTCGTCGGAGGGCAGCTCGGCGGCGGCGGGCGCCACGGGCTCGTCGTCGGCGTGTGCAGCCGGCGGGCACAGCGCACCGCAGGCGATCAGTGCGGCAATGAGTCTGATGTTCGACATGCCTGCACTGTGCAAAGCCGAGAGTTAGTCGAGCCTTAAGATGCCGCGGCCAGTCCCCCGGGTCGTGGGGGATCGCACGGAATGCGGTGCGCGCTAAGTCGCCATTAAGTGCTCGGCCGGCACAGTGAGCCCATGAGTCCGCGGGCGCTGCCTTCGCGGCCGTCGCGCACTCGGCGCTGCACACGCACTCGTTCGCGAACGTCGACCTGTGGCTGGGCCTGGCGCTGCAGGCCGACCAGTCACCGTGGGTGCATGCGCCGATGGACGCCGTCAGTGCCGTGCATGGAACGCTGGGGTTGACGCTGTTGTCGTCGATCGTGGTGCTGGTGCTGTGGTCGCTGAACGACCGGCCCTGGGCCATCGTGTTCGCGACGACGATGCTGGGTGAGGCGTTGGTCAACAGCGGGCTGAAGCAGATCTTCATGCGTGTCCGGCCGACCTTCAGTGCCTCGGCGGCCGAACTGCACAGCTACAGCTTCCCGAGCGGGCACAGCATGGCCGCCGCGGTGTTCTACGGCCTGCTCGCGCTGTGGTGGCCGGCTTCGCGGCCGGTGCTGCGTGGCTGGCGCTGATGCTGGTGCTGTTCCATCAGGCCGATCGGGCGCATGCTCTTGTTCGCTGACTTTCATGATGCAAGGAAGAACCGCATCAAGGCCAACATCAACGCAAACAGATAGCCGTACGCGAACTTGTCGATTCTGAGGACCGGCTCGCCACGACGAGCGCGCCACGCACCCATGGCCGACATGAGACTGCCGACCGCCAGGGGCGTGACGATCAGGTTGACCAGGCGCCACGGACCGGGAACGAGGTTGTGGGGGAACGCCAGGAGGCTGAGGCCCCCGACGACGCCTCCGAAGAGCGCATAGCCGAATGCGGCAAGCCAGGGGTTCGGGGCCTTGCGGAACGGCTCGGCCAGCGAGTGGAGGCCCAACTCCAGCAGGACTTCGCCGACCACCTGGATCAGAAACTCGCCGAGCACTTCAAGAACGATCTCAAGCATGAAGGGGCGCCGCCGCGCGCTGCTAGCGCAAAGGATTGATCGGGCAGACGGGCGGCCACGCACCGACGTAGCGCCGATTCACGGTCGTGCGGCCCTGGCCATCCGTGAGGCGCAGTTCGTCGCCGGCCAGCACCACGGTCGAATCGATGGTCCTGGATTGCTCCTGAAGTGTCACCGTGAGCTTCAAGTGGTTGCCGTCGGCGACTTCCCAGGTGGCCGGCAGGAACGGCGTACCGCGCTGCTTCCACTCGTCGGCTTCGCGACCGCATTTGGGATACATCCGGAAGGTCTTGTCCGCCCGGAACTCCACGAATTGGCGATCGGTGCTGGTCCAATGCCCTGTCAGCGACTGTTCGAGTGGCGAGCCGTCTTGCGCTCCCGCGGTGGCGGCAATGGGCAGCAAGAGCAGGGGAAGCAGGCGAGAGCCGATCATGGGGGTCGAGCCGAGGAAGCAGGACCGGCCACGTTAACGCATTGCGATGCCGATGACCTTGTCGATCCGGGTGGCGGTCGAACGTCGTATGGATGAAGCCTGCGAACCGCAGACGCTTCATTCAGCCCTTGTCGCATCACCAGGAGACCCCCCGTGACAAAGATGATCTTCGTGAGCCTTCCCGTCACCGACCTCGCCGCCTCGATCGCGTTCTACAAGGCGCTGGGATTCGAGCAGAACCCGCAGTTCAGTGACGACACCGCGGCCTGCATGGTCTGGAGCGAGACGATCCACGCGATGCTGCTCACCCACGCCAAGTGGCGCACCTTCACCGAGCGGCCGATTCCCCCCGTAGGCACCAGCGCCGTCATGCTGGGCCTGACCGTGGACAGCCGGGCGGCCGTCGACCGGATGAACGAGGCCGCGGCTGCGCACGGTGGCCGGGCCGACGTGAACCCGGTGCAGGACCTTGGCTTCATGTACGGCCGGGACCTGGCCGACCCCGACCAGCACCTGTGGGGCGCGATCTGGATGGATCCGGCGGCGATGCCTGCCGGCGATCAGGCGGCGTAGGCCAGCCCGGGCGAAGCGCTATTTCCTGCCGCGTTCCGCGCGCCCCGCAGCCTGAGGGCGCTTGCGCCCGCTGAGCATCGCCGCGGGCAGGTTCTCGCGCCAGCGCCAGCTCATCACGGCGACGCCGGCCAGGTGCACCGCGACCGAGACCATCAAGGTGTCCGCGAGCCAGGCGTGCAGGTCGTGCACGCGCTCGTCGCCCCAGAAGGCATCCAGCCGGCTCATCCACCCGGTGAGCCCGAGCAGCAGCACCAGCAGCCACAGCAGCCAGACCATCCACAGGCCCAGCGGGTTGTGGCCCAGCGTGCGCGGTGCGTTGCCGCGCAGGTAAGTGAGCGTGTCGCCGATCGAGGGCTTCAGCGCGCGCCAGCCACCCGGGCCACGGTGCAGTGCGGCCCACAGGCAACGCACCGCCACGACGCTGACCGCGACGTAGCCGGCGAGCCGGTGCCACCAGTCGCCGTCGTCGCGCACGAGATCCAGCACCACCAGCGCCGCGAGGCCCCAGTGGCACAGCCGGACGACCCGATCCCACACGCGGACGCGGCCATCGGGCAGGGCGGACATCGGCTTACTTCTCGATTTCGGACTTCACCGGGTCCAGCGTCTTGGCGTCGAAGTAGATCTCGACCTTCTTGCCTTCCTTGTTCTTGCCGTAGATCTCGTAGCAGTTGCCGTCGACCTTGAACTTGCTGATCGTGTAGCCCTGGCCTTCGAGCTTGGCCTTGGCGTCGGCTTCCTTCATCCATTCGGCCTTGGGGTAAGCCTTGCAGTCCGCCTTGGCGAAGGCGCTGAGCGGCACGGCCGCGACGATGCCGATCAGGGCGGCGAGGGTGAGTCGTTTCATGGAGAACCTTTCAACGAAGTCAAGGGTGGAATCGCAGTATGCACATGCAGCAGCACGAAGCCACCGACCGAGGTGCGCTCCGTGACGCCGCACAACTGCGCGAGGCGCGCGGCGTCGTCGCGGCGCAGCGCAATGAAGCCGCCGCGCGGGCCGAGGCGGTCGAGCGCTTCGGCGGAGGTGTCGGCGAACTCGGCCCGGCCGGCACTGTAGAACGACGCCGAGTGCAAGCGCTCGGTCACGAACACCAGCGATTCGCCGCCGCGGTGGCGCTGGGCTTCCCAGGCGCCGATGACCTCCTTGGTCGAGTTGTCGCTGAAGGTGCCACTGTGTTCGGCGTACAGGACGAGTGCCAGGGCGCCGGTCATCGACAGCGCGAGGCCGCCGGCGACCCACGCGTCCACGCGCGCGCTGCCGACGCGCCCGCGCAGCCAGTGGCTGGCCAGCAGCGCCATCGCCGGCAAGGCGGGCAGTGCGTACGGCAGGATGATGTTGCGCGCCGCGGTGAAGAACACCAGCGGCGCCAGCGACCAGCACACGAGGTAGAGGCGCCACCAGCGCTGATTCGTCGGTTCAGCGTTCCCAGCGAGCCTGTCGAGCACTGCCTTGGGGTGCCTGAGGCCGGCAGCCAGCAGCACCAGCGGCCACGGCAACGCCGACACCAGCGCAAAGAGCCAGATCGTGCCGATCGGAAAGGCGTGCGCGAAGCCGTAGCGGTCGCCCGACCAGCCCGGCGTGACGAAGCGGTGCCAGTGTTCGCCGACGATGAAGTAGTCGATGAAGCCCGGCGTCTTCAGCTCCGCCGCCAGGTACCACCAGCCGGCGGCCACGGCGGTGAAGGCCAGGCCGGTGGCCCACGGCAGCGCGTGCCACACGCGGCCCACCTGCCGGGTGGCCAGTGCCCAGGCCGCTGCCGGCAGGCCCACGAGCACCAGCACCAGCGGGCCCTTGGCGAGCAGCCCGATCGCCAACCCGGCGAACAGCAGCGCGCTGCCACGGCGGTGCCGTGGTCCGTGCAGCGCCTGCCACAGGCCGGCCATCGCCAGCGTGGTGCCCACGGTGAGCGCCTCGTCCGTCATCACGGCGCCGGCGGCCAGCATCGACAACGCGGCGCCGGCCAGCAGGCCGGCCGCGGCGAGCGGCGGCGTGT
>NZ_JBFUFQ010000349.1:0-4289 GCF_056403355.1 Rhizobacter sp. P2_H3
GACGCCGGCCGACCAGGCGGGCCTGGCACCGGAGGCGGCAGCGCCCGCCGCGGCGCCCGCGCCGGCCCTGGTGCCGGCGGACGGGTTGCCGCCCGCTGTCGTCACCGAGCCGGTGCCGCCGGTCGTGCCGAGCCCCGACCAGCTGCAGGCGGTGCTGCTGCCGCTGACCGACGTGGAGTACCCGACGCGCGCGCTGTTCGTCACCGCGCTGGAGCAGAGCCGCTGCGCCTACTACCGGGTGCACGTGACCGAGGTGGCGCTGAAGCAGCAATTGGCCGTCGACACGCAGTGCCCGCCGCTGCCCCCGGTGTCTGCGGCATCCGCCCCGGCCGCGCGCAAGCCGGTTGCCACCCCAGCCGCCGCCACCGCAGTCGGCAGCCTGAGCCTGCGCGAGTTCTACGACAACCTGCTGCCCGATGCGCTGCGCGCCGACATCGTGCGTGCGGCCGAGAAGCGGCATCCGTTCGGCGAAGCGAAGCCGCTGCGGCTGAACGGCGCCGGCTGCGGCTGCACGCCGCAGCGCGTCGACAACGAGGTGATCGGCTTCGTGCCGTACTGGCTGGCCACCGAGGCGCCGCTGGCGGTCGACTTCAGCCTGTTCACGCGCCTGAGCTACATGGGCGTGGTGCTGGCCGACAGCGGGAACTGGGTGCTGCCGCCGGGCTGGGACGGCCAGGCCGGCGGCTTCGCACGCGAGACGCGCCGGCACGGCACGCGCGTCGACCTGGTGCTGTACCGGCGCGACTGGGCCTCGCTGCTCGCGCTGCCGGAGGCCCAGCTCGACGGCGTGGCGCGCAACGCGGCGCGCAATGCGGTGGTGCTGGCCGACACGCGCGACGGCACCTTGCAGGCCGGCCTCGACGGCCTGTTGCTGCCGCAGTGGCGCGAGTCGGAGTACGTCTACGACGGCCTCACGGTGTTCTTCGAGGATTCGCCCACCCAAGGCCCGCAGCAGAAGGCCTTCGCGCGCTTCCTGAAACTCTTCCTGCAGCGGCTGGTGGCCGAGATGCAGGCGACCGGCCGCAGCTACCAGGCCAACATCGTCGTGCCCGACAAGCTGCTCGGCGACACCGGGGCCTACAACTTCTCGGACCTGATGGACGTGCTGGAGACCGCCGAGCCGCGGCGCAGCAGCAAGGGCGTGGAAGAGGGGGCCAAGGTGCGCTACCGCGGCACCACCGACCTGACGATCGACTTCCTGGTGCTGCTGAGCGAGCCGACCGGCGCGAGCACGATGACGCTGCGCGCGCGCATCGACGCGACGCCGAACCTGTCGGGCCACCGCCGCATCGCCTTCCTGGAGAGCGTGGTGCCGATCGAGTTCCACCAGCGCGGCGAGAAGGCGGCCGTGCTGCCGCCGCAGGAGCGCGACCAGCTCGACCGCGATCTGGCCTACATCAAGTGGACCTATGGCGGCATCGGGTTGTGGCCGCTGCCGACGCCGGGCATCGGCAGCGGCGAAACGGTGCATGCGCTGCTGATGCACAACTACACGGCACCGCGCGGCGCGCTGGCCGGGCTGTGCGAGTTCGCGTGCCCGAACCGGCTGCCGCTGCGCCTGCTGTTCGAGGCACTGGTGCTGGCCGAAGGCATCGGCATCGCGCTGTATGCGTGGAACTGCCGGGTGCGGCGCATCGGCCGGCGCTACCTGCTGATGGTGTGGGCCGGCGCGCTGGCGACGCTGGTGCTGGCCTTCGTCGTGTTCAGCTGCGACCCCTCGCTGCAGCATTGGCGCGAGCAGAATTACCTGCTGTACGGACTGATCCTGCTGCTGTTCGCCGCAGGCATTTACGTGACGTTCAAGCCGAGAGTGGAGGCCCCATGAAAGTGCAACTGCATGCCAATGACCGTGACCATGGAAGTCCCGAGACCCCTGTGCACCAGCGCGCGGCCGATCCGTTCCACGACAGCCCGCGCATGGTGGCGCAGCGCGCGCAGATCGAGGCGGCGTTCGGCGAGGCGGCGCRGCGCGCGCCCGATCTGGGCGAGCTCGAGGAAGAAGAGCCGCTGCAGGCCAAGGCCGACACATCGCGCGGCGGCCTGCCGGGCGACCTGCAGGCCGGCATCGAATCGCTGTCGGGCCTGGACGTATCCGACGTGCAGGTGCACCGCAACTCCGACAAGCCGGCGCAGCTCAACGCGCTGGCCTATGCGCAGGGCAACGACATCCACCTCGCGCCCGGCCAGGACCAGCACCTGCCGCACGAGGCCTGGCACGTGGTGCAGCAGCGCCAGGGGCGGGTCGAGCCGACGATGCAGATGGCCGGCGTGGGCGTCAACGACGATGCGTCGCTCGAGGAGGAGGCCGACGTGATGGGGGCGCGCGCGCTGCAGGCGGCGGGGTTGGAGAAGGACGCCCAGTAGCTCGCGGTGAGCCAGACCGCTGTGCGCACGCATCCGACAGACGCCCCCCAAACGGGTGAGCCCTCATCCTCAATCTGTACTTTGACGCTCCCCAGGCCCCTTCCCATACTCGACCGCTCCGCCTTGCAGTGAGACACGTCGATGACGGAAATGACCGATCTGCTTCGGTCGGCGCAATCCGGTGATCCGCAGGCTTCGAGCCGGTTGTTCGAGCTGGTCTACGCCGACATGAAGCGCATGGCGCACAGCCGGCTTTACAAGAGCGGCGGGCTGGACGACCTGGACACGACTTCGCTGGTGCACGAGAGCTTCCTGAAGCTGTCCGGCGAGGGCCGCCTCAAGGCCTCCGACCGCCCGGCCTTCTTCGGCTACGTGGCCCGCGTGATGCGCAGCGTCGTGATCGACCACGTGCGCGAGCGCCAGGCCCGCAAGCGCGGCAGCGGCGACCTGCTGGTCACCTTGACCACCGGCATCGAGGCCGAGGCGATCGACGACAGGCGTTTGATGGCGATGGGCGCCGCGCTCGACGTGCTGCAACGCCTGTCGCCGCAGTTCCACGAACTCGTCGAGCTGCGCTATTTCGCCGGGCTGTCGATCCGAGAGGTGGCCGAGGCGCGCGGCACCTCCACGCGCACTGTCGAGCGCGAGTGGGAGAAGGCGCGCGCCTTCCTGCTGCACCTGATGGAAGAGGCATGAATGTCCAGGACCTGACGCCGGCCGAGGTGAACCGCGTCTCGCTGCTGCTCGACGAGGTGGGCGACCTGCCGCGCCACCAGCGCGCCGGCTGGCAGGCCGAGCTGGCGCGCCGCGAGCCGGCGATGGCCGAGGTCGTCGCCCAGTTGCGGGAACGGATGCACCCGACCGACCTGCACCCCACCGGTGCCACCGTGGCCCCGCGCGTCGAGACCGGCGACCTGGTCGCGCGCGGCATCGACCGGGCCGCCCGCACGGCCCGCGAGGCCGACACGCCCTCGCTGGTCGGCCGCCGCATCGGCGCCTACCGCGTGCTGCGGCCGATCGGGCAGGGCGGCATGGGCTCGGTGTGGCTCGCGCAGCGCGACGACGGCCTCTACGAGCGCCAGGTCGCGCTGAAACTGGTGCGCACGCACCTGCTCGGCCCGCACGTGCACGAGCGCTTCGCGCGCGAGCGCCGCATCCTCGGCGCGCTGGAGCACCCCAACATCGCACGCCTGCTCGATGCCGGCATCACCGACGATGGCCAGCCCTATCTCGCGCTGGAGTACGTGCAGGGCGAGCCGCTGGCCGCCTTCTGCGATCGCCGCAACCTCGGCCTGATGCAGCGCCTGGTGCTGATGCTGCAGGTGCTGACGGCGGTGCAGTACGCGCACCAGAACCTGGTGATCCACCGCGACCTGAAGCCGGCCAACATCCTCGTCACCGAAGACGGCCAGGTGCGGCTGCTGGATTTCGGCATCGCGAAGCTGACGACCGACGGCCAGGCCGACGAGACCGAGCTGACGCGCATCGCCGGCCGCGCGCTGACGCTCGAATACGCGTCGCCCGAGCAGGTGGCCGGCTGTGCGGTGACGACCGCCAGCGATGTCTATTCGCTCGGCGTCGTGCTCTACGGCCTGCTGTGCGGGTTGCGGCCGTACGAGCCGGTGCGCGCCTCGTGCGCGGCGCTCGAAGAGGCGGTGCTCGGCATCGAGCCGCAGCGCCCCAGCCTGCGCGAGCTGACCGACGAGGCCGCGCGCGCCCGCGGCACCAGCGTGCGCCGGCTGCGCCCTATGCTGGCCGGCGACCTCGACACCATCGTGCTGAAGGCGCTGAAGAAAGACCCGGCGCAGCGCTACCCCACCGCCGAATCGCTGCGCGAAGACCTGGTGCGCCACCTCGGCGGCCAGCCGGTGCTGGCGCGGCCCGACAGCGCGGCCTACCGCCTGCGCAAGTTCGTCGGCCGGCAC
>NZ_JBFUFQ010000350.1:0-4245 GCF_056403355.1 Rhizobacter sp. P2_H3
ACGCCGGCCAGCGTCGCGGCCGCCACCGCGAGCGCGAGCGTCGCGGCAGCCTCCAGCAGCGGTGCGCGGTAGATGTCGCGCGGAATGTCGAGCACGACCGACCAGGACGAGAGCGCCGATTTCACGGTGAAGCGCCCGCCGGCGTCGACGTCGGTGGCCGGGTTGAAGCCCGGCGCCGCGCGCCGCGCCATCGTCCCGCCGCTGCCGTCGAGCAGCGCGAGCGACCAGCCGGCCGGCAGCCCGACCGCTTCCAGCTGCGCCTGGAACTGACGCACCTCGAACACCGTCAGCACGACGAAGGCCGCCCTGCCATCGCGCAGTGCCGGCGCCGCGACGGCCACCAGCGGCTCCTTGGCGACCGGGCCGATGAACAGGTCTCCGACCGCCGGGCGGCCGCTGGCGAATGCGATCGGCACGGCCGCCCGGCCCTTCGGGACCGGCAGCGGCGGCAAGGCCGTGCCGAAAGGCACGCGGGTGTTGAGCAGCATGTGCAGGCCGGGGTCGGCCACGATCACGTGGCCGCCGAAGCTGCGGCGGAACGCCTGCGCTTCCTCGTAGAGCTCGGCGCGGCGCGACGCCACGTCGATCAGCGGCGACTGCGCCAGCATCCCGAGCGCGCCGATGCGGGCGTTCAGGAACTGATCGACGTCGCCGGCGAGCGTGGTCGCAATGCCCCGGGCCTCGCGGTCGCGGTTGTCCTGCACGTCGCGCACGCGTTCGATGGCAAGGTAGATCGAGAGCACCCCCAGCGGCCCGACGCACAGCCAGATCAGCCGTGTCAGGAACGCATGAAGCGACGGTGCGGGCATGATCAACCTTTGCTGAACCACGACAACGCTTCGCAGACGATGCAGCGTGACACGAACAGCGGTGCGCACGGCGCCACGATGCCACCTTTTATACACGCTCGCCCGGCGCACAACGGGCGGGGTTCTCCGGAGAGAAAAAGCTCAGCCGGCCGCCGCGACGACCTGCCACCACGCCGGCAACAGCCCGCGCACCTGCGGCTTCGCGAAGCGGTCGTCGATCAGGATCACGACCCCTTCGTCGCTGGTCGTGCGGATCACCCGCCCGGCCGCCTGCACCACCTTCTGCAGGCCCGGGTAGAGGTAGGCGTAGTCGTAGCCGGCGCCGAAGCGCCTGTCCATCCGCTCGCGCACGCACTCGTTGACCGGATTGACCTGCGGCAGCCCGAGCGTCGCGACGAAGGCACCGATCAGGCGCCGGCCCGGCAGGTCGATGCCCTCGGCGAACGCCCCGCCCAGCACCGCGAAGCCGACCCCCTGCCCGTGCTCGGTGAAGCGCGCGAGGAACTGCTGGCGCGAGGCCTCGTCCATCGCGCGCGACTGCGCCCACTGCGGCACGCCCGGGTGCGTCGCCTGCAACAACGCCACCACCTGCTGCAGGTAGTCGAAGCTGCTGAAGAACGCCATGTAGTTGCCCGGCGACTTCTCGTACTGCCGCGCGATCAGCTCGACGATGGGGGCGAGCGAGTCCGCCCGCTGCTGCCAGCGCGTCGAGATGTGGCGCGCGATGCGCACCGACAGCTGCCGCGCCTCGAACGGCGACTCCACGTCGATCCACACGGTGTGCTTCGGCAGGCCCAGCGTGTCTTCATGGAAGCCCTGCGGCGTCAGCGTCGCCGAGAACAGCGTCGTCGTGTGCGCCGCCTCGAAGCGCCCGCGCAGGTGCGGCGCCGGGATCAGGTTGCGCAGGCACAGCGTCGAGCGAACCCGCGTGCCGTGGCGCTCGGCGATCGTCACGTCGACCTGCGAGTTCTCGTCCAGCAGCTCCAGCACCCGCGTCACGTGCAGCGCGTCGAAGTAGAAGCGCAGCAGCGGCGCATCGTTCGGCGACTGGCCGTCGGCGAAGTGCTCGCCGAGCGCCGCGATCGCGTTCTGCAGCGCATCGCGCCACGCCGCCGGCGGCTTCTCGTGCACCTCGAAATCGGCGGCCTGCGCCTTGTTGAGCGCATTCCACGCGCGGTGCAGGCGATCGAGCGCCGGCTTCACCGCGGGCGGCGCCTTGCTGCGCAGCGCGGCCACGTCGGCCTGCTGCAGTTCGGCCGAATACATCTTGCGGCCGCGTTCGAGCAGGTTGTGCGCCTCGTCGACCAGCACGCCGACGCGCCAGTCGTTCGCGAGCGTCAGGCCGTGCAGCATCGCGCCGAGGTCGAACCAGTAGTTGTAGTCGCCGACCACCACGTCGCTCCAGCGCACCAACTCCTGGCTCAGGTAGTAGGGGCACACCTGATGGGCCAGCGCCACCTCGCGCACGCGGGCCTGGTCGAGCGGGCTTCCGCTTGTGCCGACACCGCCGGCAAGCGCCGCGCTGCGCGCCGCCGGCAGCCGGTCGTAGAAGCCGCGCGCCAGCGGGCACGACTCGCCATGGCAGGCCTTGTCGGGGTGCTCGCAGGCCTTGTCGCGCGCGACCAGCTCCACCACGCGCAGCGGCGGTGCATCGGTGCCCCCGGTGATCAGCCGCAGCGCCTCCAGTGCGAGGCCGCGGCCCGGCGTCTTGGCCGCGAGGAAGAACAGCTTGTCGAGGCGCTGCGTCGGGCAGGCCTTCAACAGCGGGAACAGCGTGCCCACCGTCTTGCCGATGCCGGTGGGCGCCTGCGCGAGCAGGCAG
Source organism: Rhizobacter sp. P2_H3 (assembly GCF_056403355.1). NCBI lineage: Bacteria > Pseudomonadati > Pseudomonadota > Betaproteobacteria > Burkholderiales > Sphaerotilaceae > Rhizobacter > Rhizobacter sp. P2_H3. Next base: position 2,632 of record NZ_JBFUFQ010000350.1, read on the forward strand.
CGGCCGGCCGTTGCCGCGCGGTACACCGCCTCGGCCAGCGGGCGCTGGCCGGCGCGGAACTCCGCATGCGGGAATCGCAGGCCCTGCAGCGCGGCATCGCGGGCGCCGCGGTGCGCAAGCTCCTGCGCCGCCCAGGCCAGGAAGCGCTCGCACTGCTGCTCGAAGAACTGCTGCAGCTCGGCCGCGCTGCAGGTCTCGCTGAACACCATTTCCTGCTGCGAAGCGATGTCGTAGTAGACGAGCGCGACGCGCAGCTTCGGCAGCTCGAACTTCTGGCACAGCAAGGCGCCGTAGATCTTGGCCTGCGCCCAGTGCAGGTGGCGGTGGTTGGCCGGCTGGCGCGCGAGGTCGCCGCGGTGCGTCTTGATCTCTTCGAGCAGGCCCTTGTCGGGGTCGTAGCCGTCGGCCCGGCCGCGCACCCGCAGCGCGCCGTGCGTGCCGCTGAGGTTGACCTCCGCCTGGTAGCGCCCGCCGCGGCGCGAGGCCRCCATCGCATGGCCGGCCATGCCCTCCTGCGCGGAAGGGCCGGGCGTGAAGCGCAGGTCGAGGTCGCCCTGCTTGGCCGTGAACTCGCACAGCTCGCGCACGGCGATGGTGTAGGTGGGGGTGTCGACGCTCATGGGATCAGCGCGAGAGTGTCGCAGGCCGCGTCTTGTAGGGGGGCCGCGCCGTCGGATCGGTGCGCAGGATCGCCGTCGCCTGCTGCACGTGCGGCAGGCCGCGGATGAAGCTTTCGATGCGGCCGGCCTGCGCCTCGTCGCGCGCACAGCCTTCGACGTAGACCACGCGGCCCTGCACCGTGACCCACAGCGTGGTGTCGGGGAACGGGTTGCGCGCCTGCACCGCCTGCTGGATCGCCGACGCGATGTCCGTGTCGTAGGCATAGGCGTTCGGCCGGTCGCACTCCTTCGCGAGCCAGCAGGTCGTGCCCTTCTCGAGCCGGCGGTGCGCCTGCACGCGGCGGTCGGCCTCGTCGGTGAACGGGCCGGCGGGCAACGGGCAGTCGGGCAGCGCGGCGGTGATCGGGAAGAACGGATCGTTGAACCAGTTCTGCAGCGCGTCGGATGGCTGCGCTGCGCTGCCGGTCGCGAGCAGGAGGGCGGTTACGCCGATCGAGATGCGGTGCATCCCGTGATCCTAGAGCCTGTTGACACGGCGGGTTGCCCGTATGCTGCACTTTTGCGCAACCCGCGATGGAGGCGTCCGGTGGCCCAGCGCTTGTTCGTTCGACTCGACGAGGACCCCGTCCAGGGCCCGGAATCCGGCACGCCCGCGGACAGCCTGCGAACGCTGCCGCTGCCCGCCGCGTTGCAGCCCTTCGTCGCGCAGATGCTGCTGTACCGCGAGCGCTTCGCGCCGGGCCACGAGATCGTCGAACGCGTGATCCCCGATGGCGCGGTGCGCCTGGTCGTTCACTGGGGCGACGCGCCGGCGGCCGGGCCGCAGCGCAGCCTGCTCGCGATCGGGCCCTCGACCACGCCGGCCGTGCTGCGCCTGTCGGGCCGCATGGCCGGGCTCGCGATCACGCTGCGCCACGGCGCGGCGGCCGCGCTGCTCGGCGTGCCGGTCGGCGAGATCGCCGGGCTTGCGTTGCCGCTGCAGGCGCTGTGGCCG
>NZ_JBFUFQ010000351.1:0-4191 GCF_056403355.1 Rhizobacter sp. P2_H3
CACCTGCCCGGTCTGCTGGCCGATGTGCTGCCCGACGGCTGGGGCTTGCTGCTGATGGACAAGCTCTTCCTGAAGAGCGGGCGCGATCCGGTGCGCCTGTCGCCGCTCGACCGGCTGGCGTTCATCGGCGAGCGCGCGATGGGGGCCTGGGTGTTCCGCCCGGCCGACGATTGGGCGCCGGCCGACGAGCACCTCTCGCTGCTGCAGCTCGCCACCGCGGCGCAGGCGGTGGTCGAAGGCGAGGATGTGGCGGCCCTGAACACGCTGGTGATGATGGGTGGATCGCCGCAAGGTGCACGACCGAAGGTGCTGGTGAACTTCGACCCCGACACGCGACGCATCAGCTCGCACGAGGAGCCCGGTGGCAGCACGCCCGGCACCCCCTGGCTGGTCAAGTTCCCCGCCCGCGGCGAGCATCACGAGGTCTGCGCCGTCGAGTACGCGTACTCGATCGCCGCGCGCGCCTGCGGCATCGCGATGCCGCGCACGCAGCACTTCAGCCTCGGCCGTGCGATGTCGGCCTTCGGCGTCGAGCGCTTCGACCGCTGGGGATCGGGTGCGGCCGCGATGCGCGTGCCGGTGCATTCGTTCGCCGGTGCGCTGCACGCCGATTTCCGGCTGCCGTCGCTCGACTACCAGACCGTGCTGCGCGCCACCCGCTTCTTCACGCGCGACGAGGTGGAGGTGAGCCGGGCCTTCCTGCGCTGCGTCTTCAACGTCGTGTTCCACAACCGCGACGATCACGCGAAGCACTTCGCGCTGCGCATGAACGAGCGCTCGATGTGGCAGCTTTCACCGGCCTACGACCTCGTTTTCAGCCACGGTCCGCGCGGTCGCCACCAGACCTCGGTGATGGGCGAAAGCCGCGCGCCGGCGCGCACGCACCTGCTGGCACTGGCACGCACCGCGCAGGTGCCGCAGCGCCTCGCACTCGATGCGCTGGAGCGCGTCTGCACCGAGGCGGCCCGCCTGCCGCAGCGTCTCGACGAGGCCGGCGTGCGCCGCGCCACGCGCACCGCCATCGCCGCGGCGGTGCGCGAGAACCTGCGCCGTTGCACGGCCTGAGCACGGCTTGCGGCTGCGCCTCCTGAAGCGTGCTGAAAACTGCTGAAGCGCGTCGGGGCATCGCTGTCGCAAGTCGTTTCGCGTGTCCATAATCGTTTCGCTGTCCGACAAAGGGCGGCCGCCTGCGGGCGCCAACAAATCGCCAGGGAGCGAACAATGAGAACACGTGTCGAGCCGTCGGTCCGGTTGCAGCCGGGGGCCGGCTGTCGTGGGTGTCGTCCGGCGCGGGGTCGCATCCGCCCCAGGCCGCTGCCGCGGCAGCTCGCCCGGCCCGCGCGCAGCCACCTGCGCACGCTGGCCTACGAGATCACCGTCGCCGAGGCGCGCGAGCGCGAGCGCATCGCACTCGGCCTGCACGACGAGATCGGCCAGTTCCTGACGCTCGCGCGGCTCAAGCTCGGTGCGTTGCGCGACAGCCCGCCGGGCGACGAGGCGACGGCGCTGCACGACGAGATCGGCGCGCTGCTGGCGCAGGCGTCGCGCGCTGCGCGCTCCGCCACCTTCGACCTCAGCAGCCCGGTGCTGCGCCTTGGCCTCGAGCAGGCCCTGCGCAGCCTGGCCGACCGCCTTGCCGCCGACAGCCGCCTGCAGGTCAGCTTCGATGGCGCGATGCCACCGCTCAGCCTGCCCGAGGCCGTGCTCGCCGTCGTGTTCCGCGGCGTGCGCGAGCTGTGCCTGAACGTGCAGAAGCATGCGCATGCGGCGCGCGTCAGCATCACCGCGTGGTGCGACGGCCGCTGCCTGAAGGTGTGCGTCGCCGACGACGGCGTCGGCTTCCGAACCGATGCCTCGCGCGGCGTCTTCAGCCGTACCGGCGGCTTCGGGCTGGCCAGCACGCAGGCGCAGATCCAGGCGATCGGCGGGCGGCTGGAGATCTCGTCCGCGGCGAGCCTGGGCACGCGCATCACGATCCTGTTGCCGAATGCGGTGGGCACGGCGGCACTCGCCGCGGCCTGAACGACGGCGCACCGACAGCACACGCATCGAAGGAACGACCATGGGCATCCGCATCGTGTTGGCCGACGATCACCGCATCATGCGCGACGGGCTGTGCGCCCTGCTGGCGCGCGAGAAGGACATCGAGCTGATCGGCCAGGCCGACGACGGCTTGGGCGCGGTGCGCCTGGCGCGCGAGCTGCGGCCGGACATCGTCGTCACCGACGTGTCGATGCCGGGCCTGAACGGCGTCGAGGCGACGCGCCGCATCCGCACCGACGACCCGTCGGTGCGCGTGCTGTGCCTGTCGGTGCATGCCGAGAGCCGCATGGTGCTCGCGGTGCTCGAGGCCGGCGCCTCGGGCTACGTGCTGAAGGACTGCTCGTACGACGAGCTCGCGCTGGCCATCCGCAAGGCGATGGCCGACCAGGTGCACCTGAGTGCCGAACTGGTCGGCCTGGTCGTCAAGGAAGTGCGCAGCCGCGGCCAGCCGCAGGCGGCGGGCGGCACCGCGGCGCTGACGCCGCGCGAGCGCGAGATGGTGCAGCTGCTGTCCGAAGGCCTGTCGACGCAGCAGATCGCCGACCGGCTGCACGTCAGCATCAAGACCGTCGCGACGCACCGCGAGCATGTGATGCAGAAGCTCGACATCAGCAGCCTCGCCGAGCTGACCCGCTATGCGCTGTGCGAGGGCCTCAGCTCGCTCGACCAGCCGTGGCGCAGCGGCGCGCGCACGCCGTCCTGAGCGGGCAGGCTCAGCTTCCGCACCGGCCCGTATCAGCCGTTTCCTGATGGCGCGGCGGGCCGCGGCGGTTCACGCTGAGCGCCACGATGGGAGTTGCCGCGCGCCCTTTGACCCTCTACCTGGCCGATGATCACGCGGCCTACCGCGCCTGTGTGGCCGAGCTGCTGGCACGCCGAGGCTTCGAGATCCTCGGCGAGGCGCCCGACGTGCCGGCGCTGCAGGCCTGGCTCGCGCAGGCGCGCGTGCACCCCGACGTGCTGCTGATGGACGTGCAGATGCCCGGCGGCGGGCCGACCGCGCTGGCTGCGCTGCTGGCGCGCCACCCGGCCCTGCGCGTGCTGGTGCTGTCGATGCACGACGAGCCGGCAATCATCGACGCGATGCGCGCTGCCGGCGCGCGTGGCTACGTGCTGAAGGACGAACCGCTCGCCGTGCTTGCGCAGGCGATCCACGCCGTGCACGGCGACATCAGCCGCTGGCCACCGGCGTCTCAGCAATGAAGAGGTCCAAGTTCAGAGATTGACCGATGGGCGCGGGCCGCGTGCGTCCCTATCGTCGGGGCATTCCTTCACCACTCGCCCCACCGGAACCTCCATGATCGACGCGGCCATCTCGCAAGTCGCCAGCCAGCTGAACAACGCCTTGCGGCGCTCGTTCCAGCTGGGCGAAGAGCTGGTCGTCGTCTCCAGCCTGTACGAGCCGGATGGCGGCGTCGCCGCGAACATCAACAACAAGCTCGCGGTGTTCCTCGTCAACATCGAGCGCGACACCACGCCCAGCCCCCGCTCGCGGCCCGGCGCGGGCGAGGGCCGCCATGCGCGGCAGCCGCTGCCGGTGTCGCTGAACCTGCTGGTGATGTTCGCCGCCAACTTCAGCGCGTCGAACTACACCGAGGCGTTGAAGTTCATCTCCAGCACGATCGCGCACTTCCAGTCGTGGCCGGTGCTGGACCACCAGAACACGCCCGACCTCGATCCGCGCATCGACAAGCTCACGCTCGACATCGAGAACCTGAGCGTCAGCGACCTGAGCAACCTGTGGGGCCTGTTCAGCGGGCGCTACCTGCCGTCGGTGCTGTACCGCATGCGCATGGTCACCTTCGATGCCGGCCAGTTCGATGCCCAGCTGCCGGTGGTGCGCCGCGCGCAGGCCGGCGTGGGAGCCTCCGCATGATCGACATGGGCCCGTACCTGCCGCTGCTGCGCGTCGATTTCGAGCACGGCTTCTTCGCCGACGGGCGATGCCGCGGGCTGCGCTTCGTGCCGGCCGGCGACACCGCATGGTGGCTGCGCGCGACCGACGCGATCGAGCGCCACACCGGCAGCGCGCTCGCGCTGTTCGGCCCGGCGCAGGCACTGTCGGTGGTGCCGAAGGCGGTGCTCGCGTGGCAGGTGCATGCCACCGACGAGGTCTTCCCGACCTGCACCGACAACCCGGCGCAGTGG
>NZ_JBFUFQ010000352.1:0-4148 GCF_056403355.1 Rhizobacter sp. P2_H3
CGAACAGGTCGCCGGTCTGCAGCTCGGCCTGCAGGTAGTCGACGCGCACGCCGTCGTCCAGGCCGATCGCGCGGGTCAGGCGGCCGCGCTGGTCGGGGTGGTCGAAGCCGTGGTCCTGCGTCAGCTGTACCAGCTCATCGCCACGCAGCAGGTGGGCGCGGGTGTCGCCCACGTGCGCCAGCGTGAAGCCGTGGCCGCGCAGCACGAGGGCGGTCAGCGTCGTCATGCCCATCGCGTCGTGCGCGCTGCGCTGGCGGCGCCGGTTGTGGTCGACCAGCCAGCGGTTCTGCGCGGCGATCACGCGGTCGAGGATGGCGGTGGCATGCCAGGTGTCGGGCGCCGCGAAGTAGTCCTGCACGACGCTCATCGCGGTGGTCTGCGCCGCTTCGAGGCCGAGGCCGCCGGACGACACGCCGTCGGCGATCGCCGCGATCAGCCCGCGCGCGGCGTCGTCGCCCTCGGGCACCAGGCAGGCGGCGAAGTCCTCGTTGCGCGGACGCGGGCCCGCGAGGCTGAAGTGGCCGATCTCGACGTCAAAGCTCATCAGGAAACCTTCGTGCTACGCACGCCGGTATGTGCCCTTGGGGCGGCCCGGCGGGCACATGGTCCGCGAGCGTAGCGCGTATCCCGTTGGCACCCCCTTTGCTTTTATCGCTGCGCAAGCGGCTGGAACTGGAGCGTGTGATGAAGAAGATGAAACTCGTGATGGTGGGCAACGGCATGGCCGGGGTGCGCACGCTGGAGGAACTGCTGAAGATCGCGCCCGACCTGTATGACATCACCGTCTTCGGGGCCGAGCCGCACCCGAACTACAACCGCATCCTGCTGAGCCCGGTGCTGGCCGGCGAGCAGACGCTCGACGAGATCGTGCTGAACCCGCTGAGCTGGTACGAGGAGCACGGCATCACGCTGCACCTGGGCAAGAAGGTGGTCGACGTGGACCGGCGCAACCGCGTCGTGCGCGCGGCCGACGGCACCGAGGAGCGCTATGACCGGCTGCTGGTCACGACCGGCTCGAACCCGTTCATCCTGCCGATCCCCGGCAAGGACCTGGAGGGGGTGATCGCCTACCGCGACATCGCCGACACCAACACGATGATCGAGGCCGCCACTCGCTACAAGCACGCGGTGGTGATCGGCGGCGGGTTGCTGGGGCTGGAGGCCGCCAACGGGCTGATGCTGCGCGGCATGCAGGTCAGCGTGGTGCACGTGGCGCCGTGGCTGATGGAGCGCCAGCTGGACGACACCGCCGGCAAGCTGCTGCAGAAGTCGCTGGAGGCGCGCGGGCTGAAGTTCCTGATCGGCGCGAACACGCAGGCGCTGATCGGCGACCGCGAGGCCGGCAAGGCGGGCCGCGTGATGGCGGTGCAGTTCAAGGACGGCACCGAGGTGCCGGCCGACCTGGTGGTGATGGCGGCCGGCATCCGCCCGAACACCGAGCTGGCCGAGAAGATCGGCCTGCATTGCAACCGCGGCATCGTCGTCACCGACACGATGCAGACGGTGACCGACCCGCGCATCTACTCGGTCGGCGAGTGTGCGGCGCACCGCGGCATCGCGTACGGGCTGGTGGCGCCGCTGTTCGAGCAGGGCAAGGTGTGCGCGACGCACCTGGCGGAGTTCGGCATCGGCCGCTACACCGGCTCGCAGACCTCGACCAAGCTGAAGGTGACCGGCATCGACCTGTTCTCGGCCGGCAACTTCATGGGCGGGRCCGACTGCGAGGAGATCGTGATGAGCGATCCGTTCGGCGGCGTCTACAAGAAGCTGGTGATCAAGGACGACAAGCTGGTCGGCGCCTGCATGTACGGCGACACGGTGGATGGCAGCTGGTACTTCAAGCTGCTCAGAGAGGGCCGCACGATCTCCGACATCCGCGACAAGCTGATGTTCGGCGAGTCGAACATCGGCGACACCGGGCATGAAGGCCACAACAAGGCGGCCGCGATGGCCGACAGCGACGAGGTCTGCGGCTGCAACGGCGTCACCAAGGGGACGGTCTGCAAGGCCATCAAGGAGAAGGGCCTGTTCACGCTGGAGGAGGTGCGCAAGCACACGAAGGCGAGTGCGTCGTGCGGCTCGTGCACCGGGCTGGTCGAGCAGCTGCTGATGTTCACTGCGGGGGGCGACTACTCGGCGACGCCGAAGAAGAAGGCGATGTGCGGCTGCACCGACCACAGCCACCAGGAGGTGCGCGACGTGATCCGCAACGAGAAGCTGCTGTCGATCGCATCGGTGTACCAGACGCTGGCGTGGCGCACGCCGAACGGCTGCTCGAGCTGCCGGCCGGCGGTGAACTACTACCTGATCAGCACCTGGCCGAAGGAGGCGCAGGACGATCCGCAGTCGCGCTACATCAACGAGCGCAGCCACGCCAACATCCAGAAGGACGGCACCTACAGCGTGATCCCGCGCATGTGGGGCGGCGAGACGACGGCGGATGAACTGCGGCGCATCGCCGATGCGGTGGACAAGTACAAGATCCCGACCGTCAAGGTGACCGGCGGCCAGCGCATCGACCTGCTGGGCGTGAAGAAGGAGGACCTGGTCAACGTCTGGAAGGACATCGGCATGCCCTCGGGCCATGCGTATGCGAAGGCCTTGCGCACGGTGAAGACCTGCGTGGGTTCGGAGTGGTGCCGTTTCGGCACGCAGGACAGCACGCAGATGGGCAAGGACCTGGAGCGTGCGCTGTGGCGGATGTATGCGCCGCACAAGGTGAAGCTGGCGGTGAGCGGCTGCCCGCGCAACTGTGCCGAGTCGGGCATCAAGGATGTCGGCGTGATCGGCGTCGATTCGGGCTGGGAGATCTATGTGGGCGGCAACGGCGGCATCAAGACCGAGGTGGCGCATTTCTTCGTGAAGCTGAAGACGGCCGAGGAGGTGCTGGAGTACAGCGGTGCGTTCCTGCAGCTGTACCGCGAGGAAGGCTGGTACCTGGAGCGCACGGTGCACTGGATCGGGCGTGTGGGCCTCGACTACGTGAAGAAGAAGATCCTCGACGATGCCGAAGGCCGCGTGGCGCTGTGGGAGCGATTGAAGTTCTCGCTCGATGGCGAGCCCGATCCGTGGTTCGATTTCGACAAGGCGCGGGTCGACACCCGGCAGTTCACGCCGGTTGCAGCAGCCCTGGGAGAAGCACGATGAGCCAGTGGCAAGCCATTTGTCGCGTTGACGACATCCCGGTGCTGGGCTCGCGCCGCGTGGCGCGTGATGTGGGCGTTGACGTCGCGATCTTCCGCAACGACCAGGACGAGGTGTTCGCGCTGCTCGACCGCTGCCCGCACAAGGGCGGCCCGCTGAGCCAGGGCATCGTGTTCGGCAAGAGCGTCGCGTGCCCGCTGCACAACTGGACGATCGGGCTGGACGACGGGTGTGCCCGGGCGCCTGACGACGGTTGCACGCCGAGGTTTGCGGTGCACGTGTCGAATGGCGTGGTGCACCTCGATGCCGTCGAGTTGGCACAGCATGCGATCGATCTCGTTCGGCCTGTGGCGGGTCCGAAGGTCATTCCGGTGGTGGTGGGCTGATGGCTCCGTCGGCGCGGCAAAGGCGCGGGTGGGCAGGCTGTGGCTCGCCGGCCGGTGCGGTCCTCGCCCCGGGGGGGCGAGGACTGCCCTCCGCTGACTGCTTTCATGGCCCGTCGCCGAAACTCCCGCCACTCACTTCGTTCGTTGTGGTCAAACAGTCGGCGACAGTCAGTTCACGAAGCGTGCTGGCGCACGCGGGCCAWGAAACCAGCCAGCTCCGGCGCCCCGTCCTKATTGGCGCTCCACAGCCTSCCCACCCRCGCCTTTGTGGCACCACCGTGCTCCTTCGGGGGGYAACAAGCGAACAAGTGAAGGTTGATCCCCGGGTTGTCACCCGGGCTACGTGTAGCCCGGATGCAGCGCAGCGGAATCCGGGGTTCAACCCTCACTTCAAATACCCTCGAACACGAACCGTCGGCTCCTCGCGGCGGGCGGTAGGCCCGTGGGGGGCGATTTCTGAGGCGACGAAGAAGATCGGCTTCGGGGGTGGCGTGCGCAGCACGCTTCGTAGACTGACTCATCGCCACTGTTTGACCACAACGAACGAAGTGAGTGGAGGGAGTTTGGCGATGCACCCACGGAGCCGATCTTCTTCGTGGAGTCGACGCCCCCAGGGCG
>NZ_JBFUFQ010000353.1:0-4138 GCF_056403355.1 Rhizobacter sp. P2_H3
GAGCGTGGCCGGCTGCAGCATCGACCGCGGCGCCAGCGCCATCGTCTCGCGCTCGCAGCGCGTCGGCCTGACGGCCCGCGAACTCGCGCTCGCCCAGCTGCTGTTCGAGAACGCCGGCCAGTTGGTGACCCGGGCCCGCCTCGCGCAGGACGTCTGGGGCACCGATGCCGGCATCACCGGCCGCTCGATCGAGCAGCACATCTATCAGTTGCGCCGCAAGCTCAAGCGCTGCGCCGGCGAGGCGCTCGCGCTGCGCGGCGTCTACGGCAGCGGCTACCGCATCGATGCGGCCGCCGTGCCGCGCACCTCCTCCGGACCTTCCTCTGCGCCCACGGCCGCTCCCGGCCTGGCGGCGCAGGCCGGGCTCCACGCCTGAATCCTCCACGCCTGAACCCTCCACCGCCCACCACCACCATGCGCTCCACCACCCACTCCACCTTCGACGGCCTGCGTCCCGACCGCGTCCCGCTGCCCTGGGGCGACGTGCGAGGGGCCTCGCTGTCCGCGCTGTTGTCGCTGATCACCACCGTGTCGTATGGCGCGGTGGCGGCCGGATCGATCTCGTCGATGGGGCCGGGCGTGGTGTCGGCGATGGTGCTGTCGGGGCTGATCGCCGCCTCGCTCGGCGCCCTCGTCGCGAGCGCGTTCGGCTCGGTGCCGACGCAGATCTTCTCGCCGCGCGCCTCGGTCGCGGTCGTGATCGCGGCGGCCGCTGCGTCGTTCAGTGCCGGCGACGGCGTCAAGCTGCCGCAGGTGCTCGCACTGCTGTCGCTGTGCCTGTTCCTCGCGATGCTGCTGCAGCTGGCCTTCGCGGCGCTGAAGCTCGGCGGCCTGATCCGCTTGATCCCGACCTCGGTGACGGCAGGCCTCGTGATCGCGCTGGCGCTGCGGCTGATCTGGTCCGAGCTGCCCGACCTGGTGGCCGCGCCGGACCGCCTGCGCCCGTGGGCACCGCTGTGCACCGCCATCGGCACCTTCGGCGTGTTCGCATTGCTGCGGGCCCGCTACGGTACCGGCGGCGCGATGCTCGCGGGGCTGTCGGCCGGCCTGCTGGTCGCGCTGGTGGTCGATCTCGGCGCACCCGGTGCGCTGCCGCACCTGCCGTCCATCGACCTGGCCGGCGGCCCGCTGCTGCCGGTGTCGCGCCTCGTCGGGCAGTTCCTCGAAGGCTGGCCGCCCGGCCGCTGGATCGACGTGTTGGCCTTCGCCGCGGTGATCGCGCTCGTCAACTCGGTCGAGACGCTGACTTCGGCGATGCAGATCGAAGACCTCGGCACGCAGCGCTTCGACGCCAACCGCGCGCTGATGGCCGGCGCCCTCGGTTCGCTGGTCTCGCTGCTGGCCGGCGGGCTGCCGGTGGCCGGTGGCACCTCGACCTCGTCGGTGCACATGCAGGCCGGCGCCACCTCGCGCAGCGCCGCGTTCGCCTCGGCGATGCTGGTGGGCCTGGGCACGCTGGTGTTCGCTTCGGTCATCGTCAAGGTGCCGCTGGCGGTGGTGGCGGCGCTGATGCTGTGCGTGGCCGGCGAGATCGCCGTGCCGCCGGTGCGCGAGCTGCTGGCGCAATGGCAGGCCGACCGGCGCGGCATGCGCGGCGAACTGGCGGTGGTGCTGATCGTGTGCGTGCTGATGCTGTCGGCCGACATCCTGGTGGCGGTGGCGGCCGGCGTGGTCGCGGCCTCGGTGCTGGCCTTCGTGCAGATGCGCGACAGCCTGGTGCGCCGCGAATACAACGCGACCGATGCGATGGCCCCGACCATCGTCGGCGTGCCGATGGGCCAGACGAGTTCGCGCGACGTGCCGGTGATCGAGATCGGCCAGCCGCTGTTCTTCGCGACCGTCGAGGCCGCGGTGCATGCGGTGGAGCGCGTGAGCATCGGCTCGCGCCAGGTGGTGCTCGACCTGACGCGCAGCGGCGGCCTGGACCTGACCGCGGCGAAGGCGCTGTCGCGCTGCGCCGCGGTGATGCAGCGCGACGATCGCCAGCTGCTGGTGGTCGGCGGCGAGCGCATCGCCGAGATGGAATCGCCGCTGCGCCCGTGCCTGGTGTTCGGCCACATCGGCGATGCAGTGAACTACTGCACCGATGCGCAGGGCCTGCGCGACCTCGAGGTGGAGCGGGCGCGGCGCGAAGCGCAGACCGTGCCGCAGGCGGTCATCGAGCACGCGACACGGCTGCTGGCCGAGCACATCGGGCCGATCGCCGAGGTGCTGGTGCGCCGTGCGGCCTCGGTCGTCACCAATCGCGACCAGTTCTGCAACGCGCTGGCCGGGCAGCTCGACGAGAGCCGCGCACGCGAGGCCTTCCTGGCCGGCATGAAGCGCGTCAGCATCGTGCGGAGCGCATCATGAGCGGCGCCGCGATGCAAGCCGGCACGCGCGAGCGCGACGCCTTCGTCTCGATGCTGGCGCGGCTCGATGCGCAGCTCGAGCGCGACCTGGCCCTGGCAAAGGTGCCCCAGGTGAACGGGGCCGCCGAAGGCGAGCGCACGGATTTCGTGCCGACGCTGCAGATGCTGAAGCCCGAAGAGATCGCCGCGCTGGCGGCCCCGCCGCGCCGCGATGCGGCGGTGTCGCGCACCGCGGCGCTGCGGCCGGCACGCTCGATCGGCCGGCTGCTGCCGTGGCTGGTGGGCGGCGGGCTGGTGGCCGGTGCGGCCTCCTTCGCGATGTCGTTCAGCGGTTCGCGTCCGGTGCTGCCGAAGGGGCCGGAGGTCGCGACCATCGTGCCGGTGGCACCGGTGGTGTCGATCGCCGTCGCGGCATCGGCCCCGGCGGTGGTCCCGGCCCCGGCTCTGGCCGCGACCGTCGCGCTGCTGCAGCCGCCCGCGGCCGCCGCCGCTGCCACCGATTCCTGTCCCCCTGCGCGCCGGGCCCTGGGCCTGTGCGAGCTCCCGACGCCTTGAGCGCCGTTCACCGTCCACCGGAGAAATCCATGCGCCAACTTCTTCTCACTGCGGCCTTGTGCCTCGCTTCGCTGGGCGCCCATGCCGGCGACCGCATCGTCACCGGCTCCGACCGCGGCACCTACATCGAGATCGGCCGCGACCTGTCGCGCTTCATCGGCAAGCCCGCCGGCCTGCCGCTGGAGGTGCTGCCGTCCAAGGGCTCGGCCGAGAACGTGCGCCGGCTGCGCTCGGAGCCCGGCGTGCGGCTCGCGCTGGTGCAATCCGACGTGTACCGCGCCTACCTCGACCAGGCGAACGCCGGCGATGCCGAGGCGGCCCGGCTGATCAAGCCGCTGCGCGTGGTGATGCCGCTGTACGACGAGGAGATCTACTTCGTCGCACGCGCCGATTCGCCGCTGCGCTCGATCCACGAGCTGCGCGACAAGCGCATCAACGTCGGCCCGGTCGGCAGCGGCACGGCGCTGACCGCGACCACGCTGTACCGCGCGATGTTCGGCAGCCCGATGCTGGAGCAGAACACCAGCTTCCTGTCGAACGAGGAGGCGCTGGTGAAGCTCGCGACCGACAAGTCGATCGACGTGGTCGTGATCGTCGCCGGGCAGCCGGCCAAGCTGTTCGCCGACATGAAGTCGGAGGCGCGCCAGTACATCAAGCTGCTGACGCTCGACCGCGCGGCGCCCGAGACGCAGGCGCTGGACGGCACCTACGTGCCGGCGCAGATCCGCAGCACCAGCTACCCGAACTGGCTGACGCAGGACGTGACCTCGCTGTCGGTCAAGTCGATGCTGGTGACCTACGACTACCAGTCGCCGGAGGTGCGCAGCTCGCTGACGCGCTTCGCGAAATCGATGTGCAGCAACTTCGAAAAGCTGAAGAGCGACGGCCATGCGAAATGGCAGGAGGTGAGCCTCGCGCCGCCGCAGCTGCCGAAGGGCTGGACGTACTACGCGCCGACGCAGAAGGTGCTGTCGCACTGCGACAGCGAGGCCGAGCCGGACCATGGCGCGGTGGCGTCTGCCACCAAGGCACCGGCCGCATCGAGCTGCTCGCAGAGCCGCGAGGTACTGGGCCTGTGCCGCGTGGCGTCGCGCTGAACGGCCATGTCGATCCCGGGTGCCAAGGGACCGCTGCTGCCGGCGCGGTCGAACCCGGTTGGCCCCGGGATCACGCCGGGGCCGGGACCCGGTGCCCGGCCACCGATCGGGCCGCGCCCGTCGACGCCGTCGCAG
>NZ_JBFUFQ010000354.1:0-4115 GCF_056403355.1 Rhizobacter sp. P2_H3
GTGCTGCCGGCCACCTGGTCGCGCGGCAACCCGGTCGACATCATCGGCGACGCGCCGGTGCAGCGCTATGTCGACGCGCTGCAGGCGGTGCTGGCCGAGCCGCAGGCCGGCGCGGTGCTGTTCATGCACGCGCCGACCGCGATCGTGCCGAGCGCCGAGATCGCACGCGCGCTGTCGCCGCTGGCCCGCGAGGCGAACGGCCGGCTGATGGCGTGCTGGCTGGGCGACACGGCGGTGGCCGAGGCGCGCCGGCTGTTCACCGATGCCGGCGTCGCCGACTACGCGACGCCCGAGGAAGCGGTGAACGCGTTCTCGATGCTGCGCTGCTACCGGCACAACCAGGCGACGCTGCTGGAGACGCCGTCGGCCAGCGCCAATGCCGTGCCGGACCTCGCCGCCGCGCGCCGCGTGATCATCGCGGCGCTGCTCGACGGCCGCGAGATGCTGCAGGAACACGAGGCCAAGGCGGTGCTCGCGGCCTACGGCATTCCGGTGGTGACGACGCTGCGCGYGGCGGCCGACGCCGATGCGGCGGCCGGTGCGGCAGGCCGCATCGGCTACCCGGTGGTGCTGAAGATCGTCTCGCCCGACATCACGCACAAATCGGATGTCGGTGGTGTCGCGCTCGGCCTGGCCGACGAGGCCGCGCTGCGCGAGGCCGCGGCCGGCATGCTCGAACGGGTGCGCGCCGCGCGGCCGCAGGCCCGGGTGAGCGGCTTCACGGTGCAGGCGATGGCGAGCCGGCCGATGGCGCAGGAGCTGATCGTCGGCACGAGCATCGACCCGAGTTTCGGCCCGGTGCTGATGCTCGGCCATGGCGGCACGGCGGTCGAGGTGCGGGCCGACCGCGCGATCGCGCTGCCGCCGCTGAACCGGGCGCTGGCGCGCGAGCTGGTGTCGCGCACCCAGGTGTCGCGGCTGCTGGCCGGCTACCGCGACCACCCGGCCGCGCGGCTCGATGCGGTGGGCGATGCGCTGGTCGCGCTGTCGCAGATGCTGGCCGACCTGCCGGAGCTGGCCGAGCTGGACATCAACCCGCTGTGGGCCGACCACGACGGCGTGCTGGCGCTGGATGCGCGCATCCGGCTGAGCCGCGTGCCGGTGGCCGGTGCGGAGCGTTTCGCGATCCGGCCGTATCCGGATGCGCTGGTCGAGACCATCGCGTGGCGCGGCGAGCCGCTGACCTTGCGCCCGGTGCGCCCGGAGGACGAGCCGGCGCACCGCCGCTTCATCGAACAGCTGAGCCCGGACGACCTGCGCTTCCGGTTCTTCAACGCGCGCCGCGAGCTGGCGCACAGCGAGCTCGCGCGGCTGACGCAGATCGACTACGCGCGCGAGATGGCCTTCATCGCGGTGCGTCCCGGCGCCGACGGGGCGGGCGAGACGCTGGGCGTGGCGCGCGCGGCGGTCGACCCGGACAACGTCGAGGCCGAGTTCGCGATCGTCGTGCGCAGCGACCTGCAGGGCCGGGGCCTGGGCCGGCTGCTGATGGACAAGCTGATCGCCTACCAGGGCGCGCAGGGCACGCAACGCCTGGTGGGACTGGTGCTGCACGACAACCAGGCGATGCGGGCCTTCGTGCAGCGCTTCGGCTTCGAGGCGCAGGGCGGCGACAGCGATGCCCTGCGGATGGTGCTGCCGCTGCAGCCGTAGCGGAACAACGGATCAGCGGATCACGAGCACCGGCGTCTTGCAGTGGTTCAGCACGCGCGCCGTCACCGAGCCGAGCACGACCGAGCCCAGGGCGGAATGCCCGTGCGAGCCCATCACGACCAGGTCGAAGCGGCCGCTGTCAGCCAGCTCGCTGATCACCGCCGGCGCATGGCCGACCTTGTCGACGAAGCTGGCGTTCCAGCCTTGCTGGGCGATGAACATTCGCACCGGCTTCAGCACCTCATCGGCTTCTGCGCGGTAGTAGTTCTCGACCGTCGCGCGGTCGAAGAAGCCCTTGGCGTGCGGCGGCACCGGCATCGTGACGGTGAGCACGGTGTAGTCGTGGTTGCCGCCCAGGAACTCGTCGTGGGCGGCCAACCAGGCCAGCATCTGCTTCGTGCAGGCGCTGCCGTCGACAGCCAGCAGGATCTTCATGGTCTTCTCCTTCATCGTGGTGGACAGGTTCGGGTCAATGGATCATCAACAGCGGCAGCGGCGCGGTGTGCATCAGCGTGCGGGTGGCGCCGCCGAGCACCTGCTCGCGCAGCCGGCCGTGCCCGTAGCAGCCCATCACCAGCCACTGCGCGCCGACCTGCGCGGCCAGCGCCAGCAACTCGTCGCCGATCGAGCGCGGTTCGTAGCCGCGCTGGTGCAGCACGGGCGTGATGCCGTGGGCCTTCAGGTGGCCGACGATGTCGAGGCCGCCGGCGGCGCCGACGACCGCGTTGCGCGACCAGCTGGCGACATGCACCTCGCGGGCCTGCGCCAGGAACGGCAGCGCGGCGGTGACGGCGCGGGCCGCCTCGCGCGAGGGTTTCCAGGCCACCAGCATGCAGTCGGGCGCGGAGCTGGCGGTGCCGCGGTCGGGCACGATCAGCGCGGGCTTGCCGCTTTCGATCAGCAGCGATTCGGTGAAACCGGCCGGCAGGTCGTGGCCTGCGACGGCCGGGTCGCGCTGGCCGAGCACCAGCAGGTCGGTGCACAGCGCGTGCTGGACGAGGGCCTGCAGCACCGGTTCGCGCGTGACCTCGGCCCAGCGCACGCGCGAGAGCTCCTCGCCACCGGTGATGTCCTGCAGCAGCCGTTCGCGTGCGAGCTGGCGGGTGTCGGGCTGGTCGAGCGTGGCGGCTGCGCCGGCGACGGCGCCGAAGCGGCCTTCGGGTTCGGCATGCAGCGGCGTGGCGGCGAACAGCGCGGTGACGTCGCCGTCGTGCCGCTCGGCGAGTTCGCGTGCGATCGTGAGCCGTGTCGCGGTGCGCGGCGAGGTGTCCGCGAGCATCAGGATCGAGCGGATCGGGTTCACGGTGGCGAGGCGTTGCGGCATGGTGCAACGGTACGCCTGTGCCGCCGCGACGGCTTGATTCAACTCAAATCGGATTCATCGCGCGTGACCTGGGTGCCGCTGGTGCCGGCCAGCAGCGCGGCGACATCGTCGAGCCGGCCGATCGCGGCGCGCCGGCCGGTCGTCTCGACGAACTCAGCGGCGGCGAGTGCCTTGGCGCCCATCGAGCCGGCGGGCAGCGCGAGCTGGCGCAGCGAGCGCGGCGTGGCCGACGCGAGCCGGTGCTCGTCGGGCGTGCCGAACCCGGTGCGGATGCCGTTGACATCGGTGAGCAGCAGCAGCACGTCGGCGTGCAGCTCGCGGGCGAGCAAGGCGCTGGCGGCATCCTTGTCGATGACGGCATCGATGCCGCGCAGCATGCCGTCGCGCTCGACGACCGGGATGCCGCCGCCACCGGCGCAGACGACGACGCCGGCCGCGAGCAGGTGGCGGATGGCCCGCAGTTCGACGACCTGCTGCGGCCGCGGCGACGGCACGACGCGGCGCCACTGCTCGCCGTCGCGCGCGAACTGCCAGCCGCGTTCGGCGAGCAGTTGCACCTCGGGCAGCCGGTAGCCGGGGCCGACCGGCTTGGTCGGCGTGGCGAAGGCAGGATCGCCCGCGTCGACGCGCACCTGCGTGAGCAGTGTCGCGATCGGGTGGCCGCCGAGTTCACAGGCCAGCGCCTGTTCGACCAGGTAGCCGACCATGCCGTCGCTCTCGGCGCCGAGCACGTCGAGCGGGGTGGTCTCGGCACCGGCGCGGCTGTCCTGCCAGGCGGCGGCCTGCAGCGCGAGCCAGCCGACCTGCGGGCCGTTGCCATGCGTGACGACCAGCTCGTTGTCGGCGGCCAGTGGCGCGAGGGCCCGGGCTGCTGCCGTCAGGTTGTCACGCTGGACCTGCACCGACATCGGCTGGCCGCGGCGGATCAATGCGTTGCCTCCGAGGGCTGCGACGATTCTCATCTTGTCTCTCCGTTCTTTCTGTGCGCGTGRRCGGGGCGGSCGGGGGSAGGCTGYGGGGGCTCAGCTGGGGCGGTCGGCCCTGGCGGGCCGACTGCACGGAGAAGCTCGGCTTCGGGGTTGCATCGGCAAACTCCCGTCACTCACTTCGTTCGTTGTGGTCAAACACAGCCGATGAG
>NZ_JBFUFQ010000355.1:0-4103 GCF_056403355.1 Rhizobacter sp. P2_H3
CGCTACAGCGCGCGGCTGCTGCGCGAATCGGAGCGCACGCTGCGCGCCAACGGCTACCTGCGCGATGCGGCCATCCGGGTGACTGCCGTGCACGACGGCGTGGTCGACATCGTCGTGGCGACGCAGGACGTGTGGACGCTGAAGCCCGGCGTGTCGTTCGGCCGCAAGGGCGGGCGCAACAGCAGCAGCATCGGCATCCAGGAGACCAACCTGCTCGGCCGCGGCAAGCAGCTCGGGCTGGACATCCAATCGGGCGTGGACCGCACGTCGAAAGCCCTGACCTACCAGGACAGCCAGTTGCTCGGCAGCCGCTGGACGCTGGCGGGCGAGTACGACGACAACAGCGACGGCCGCGCGCAGAAGCTCGCGCTGGAGAAGCCGTTCTATGCGCTCGACACCCGCAGCGCCGGCGGCCTGTCGCTCAGCAACGAGCGCCGCATCGACTCGGTGTATTCGCAAGGCCAGGTCGTCAACCAGTACGACGTGTCCGCCCGGCATGCAACGGCCTACACCGGCTGGTCTGACGGCCTGCGCGACGGTGCCGCGCTGCGCTGGACGGCCGGCCTGACCTTCGACGAGCAGCGCTATGCCGCGCTGCCGGCGCTGGGCAGCGCGAGCGTGGCGCCGGACGGGCGGCGCCTGCTGTACCCGTGGATCGGCGTCGGCTGGATCGAGGACCAGTTCATCGCGACGCACAACCAGGACCAGATCGGCAAGACCGAGGACATCGCGCTGGGCTGGAACGTGCGCGCCCGGCTCGGCKCGACATCCAGCCGGCTCGGCTCCGACCGCACGGCCGGTGTGTTCGACACGGGCTTCTCCAAGGGCTGGATGCCGGACCCGTCGCAGACGTGGCTGCTGGCCGGCACGGCCGAAGGCCGCGTCGAGCGCGAGGGGCTGAGCGGCAGCCTGTTCAAGCTGTCGGGCCGCTGGTACCTGCGGCAGTCGGCGCAGCGCACGCTGTTCGCCGGCATCGGCATCGACCGCGGCGTGCGGCTCGACCCCGACCAGCAGATCACGCTCGGCGGCGACACCGGCTTGCGCGGCTACCCGCTGCGCTACCAGAGCGGCAGCGGGCGCTGGCTCGCCACCATCGAGCAGCGGGCCTATTCCGACTGGTTCCCGTTCCGGCTGTTCCACGTCGGCGGCGCGGTGTTCTACGACATGGGTCGCACCTGGGACGGCGTGCGGCCGGGCGATTCGGCCCAGGGGCTGCTGCGCGACGCCGGCGTCGGGCTGCGCCTGGGCAACAGCCGCTCGGGCCTGGGCACCGTGGTGCACGTCGACGCGGCCTTCCCGATGGACGGCGACAAGTCGATCAAGAAGGTGCAGTTCATCGTCGAGGCAAAACGCAGCTTCTGACTGCTCGAGTCACTGCTTAAGTCACCTCTAAGGCCGGCAAGCGCAGCATGTCGGCCCCCATGGACAACTTCCACCTCTTCGAGCTGATCAACGCACCGGCAGAGCCCCACCCGACGCGCCTGCTGCTGGCCTTGATCGTCGCGCGCTGGCTCATCTGGCTGCTGCCGCCGGCGCTCGGCATCCTGTGGCTGCGCGCGAGCCACGACACGCGGCGCGAGTTGCTGCACCTAGTCGTCGCGGCCGTGTGCGCGGTGGCGATCGCCGAGCTCGTGCGGCATGCGTGGCCGCACCCGCGGCCGTCCGCGCTGCGGCTCGGTCACCACCACCTCGCGCACGCTGGCGACTCGGGCCTGCCCAGCGACCAGGTCACGGTGGTGTGGGCGCTGGGGCTGGCCGCCTTGTGGACGCAGCGGCTGTCGGTGCTGTGCTTTCCGCTGCTGGCCACTGGCTTGCTGCTCGGCCTGGGGCGCGTCTACGTCGGCGTGAATTTTCCGTACGACATCCTGGCGGCGCTGCCGGTGGCGCTGGCCGGCGCGCTGGCCGCGTGGGGGCTGCGGCACCTGCGAGCCCGCTGGCGCAGGATGCGTGCATGAGAGTCCTGTTGATCGAAGACGATGCGATGGTGGGCAAGGCGGTGCACCGCGGCCTGGTCGACGCGGGCTTCGCGGTCGACTGGGTCACCGACGGGCGCGCCGGCGAACTGGCGCTGGGCAACCGCGTCTACGACGCCGCGATCCTCGACCTGGGCCTGCCGAAGAAGGACGGCATGGCGGTGTTGCACACGCTGCGCAACGCGCACAACTCGGTGCCGATCCTGATCGCCTCGGCGCGCGACACGGTGCGCGACCGCATCGACGGGCTGGAAGCCGGCGCCGACGACTACCTGCTGAAGCCCTTCGACCTCGACGAACTGGTGGCACGCATGCGTGCGCTGGTGCGCCGCCACATGGGCAGCGGCACACCCTTCCTGGAGGTCGGCTCGCTGATGCTGGATCCGCTGCGCCGCCAGGTGATGCAGGCGGGCGTCGAGGTCGAACTCTCGCCGCTCGAGTTCTCGGTGCTCGAGGCGCTGATGCGCCGGCCCGGCGCGGTGCTGTCGCGCGAGCGCCTGGAAGAGGCCGTCTACGGCTGGGGCGAGGAGGTGATCAGCAACGCGATCGAGGTGCACCTGCACAACCTGCGCAAGAAGCTCGGCGCCGCGGTGATCAAGAACATCCGCGGCGTCGGCTACCGGGTGACGGAGGGCTGATGCACTCGATCGAACGCTACCTGCTGGCCTGGCTGATGGGCGCGCTCGCGCTCGGCGGCCTGCTGGTCGCCATCGTCACCTACCTGGTCACGCTGGACGAGATGAACGAGGTGTTCGACGCCGACCTGAAGAACGTGGCCCAGTCGGTGGCGCGCTACCACCGCGCCGCCTACGACGCGCGCCGCCACGACGCGCTGGTGCTGCCCGAGCGCAGCGACACGCCCGAGGACGTCGAGATCGTCACGCTGACCTGGACCGCCGACGGCGAGCGCGTGTACGCCTCGGACCCGCGCGTGAAGCTGCCGTTCTCGCGCACCGAGGGGCTCGCGCGGCTCGACGTCGACGGCGAGGCCTGGATCGTCTATTCGAGCGTGGCCGCCGACGGCATCGCGCAGGCGGCGCAGCGCGTCTCGCAGCGGCACCAGATGGCGGCCGAATCGGGGGCCAAGGTGTTCCCGCCGATGCTGGTGCTGGTGGTCGTGGTCGGCGGGCTGCTGCTGTTCGGGCTGCGGCGCGGCCTGCAGCCGCTGGGCGATACGGCGCGCGACGTGGCGGCGCGCAGCGCCCGCTCGATGCTGCCGATCGCCACCGACGGCGTGCCGCGCGAGATCAAGCCGCTGGTGCTGTCGATCAACGACCTGCTCGGCCGGTTGTCGGAAGCGTTCTCGGCGCAGCGGCGCTTTCTGGCCGATGCGGCGCACGAGCTGCGCACACCGGTGACCGCGCTGCGCCTGCAGGTGCACCTGCTGCGCCGCTCGGACAGCCCGGCCGCGCGGCAGGATGCGCTGGACGAGCTGGAGCAGGGCGTGATCCGCTCGGAGCGGATGGTGCAGCAGCTGCTGGCGGTGGCGCGCTCGGAKCCCGATGGCGAGACGATGCGCGTCGARCRGGTCAGCCTGGACGACCTGGYGCGCTCGGTGGTGTCGGATTTCGCGCTGAAGGCSGAGCACCGGCGCATCGACCTCGGCGCGCAGGTCGGCGCCGGCCTCGCGGCGCAGGCCGATGCGCACCAGCTGCGCGTGCTGCTCGACAACCTGGTCGAAAACGCGCTGCGCTACACGCCGGCCGGCGGCGTGGTCGACGTCGAGGCCGACCTGCAGGACGGGCGCCCGCGCCTGCGCGTGATCGACAACGGCCCCGGCATCCCGGCGGCCGAACGCGAGCGCGTGTTCGACCGCTTCTACCGCGGCGAGGACGCGCAATCGCTGGCCCCGGCAAGCGGCGGCAGCGGCCTGGGCCTGGCCATCGTGCGCGCCATTGCGGAGCGGCATCACGCGAACGTCAGCCTGCACACGCCGGCACGACATGGCGGATTGGAAGTCCGGGTCGTGTTCTCCCAACTTCACGGAGCCTGAGATGAACATGCCCGCCAGCTGGTTTCAATGGGCCCTGCTGTCGGCGGCGTTCGCCGCGCTGACGGCGATCTTCGCGAAGATCGGCATCCGCGGCGTCGACTCCGACTTCGCGACGCTGGTGCGCACCAGCGTGATCC
>NZ_JBFUFQ010000356.1:0-4022 GCF_056403355.1 Rhizobacter sp. P2_H3
GTCGCCGATGAGAGCACCGAGCAGCCACGGGTCGACCGGCAGCGCATCGAGGTGACCGAAATCACCGGTCGCGCAATCGATCCAGAGACGGCCCTGGTAGCGCGGCTTCTGCAGCATCACCCGCAGCTCGGCGGTGCTCAGCACGCGCGGTTCTTTCCAGCTGCGGAAATGCACGCGCCACAGATGCTCGTCGCAGCACTCGGCCGACCGGCCATCGGAGAAGCGGACGCGCCAGACGTCCTTCTCACCCTGCGGGTAGAGGCCGGTGACGATCGACGGCCGCCCGTCGACCGACGCGACCGCATCGCCGACTTCGAGCTCGCCCATGCGCTTCCAGGCCGACAGCGTGCGCACCCGCGCATCCAGCGGCTGCGCCTTGCCCATCGAGGGCCGCGCTGCCAGCACGATCAGGTCGCCCGGCTGCAGCCCGGCGGTCATGCGGTCCATGTCGAAGAAGCCGGTGCGCACGCCGGTCACTTCCTCGGCGCCGTTCTCGTGCAACTCGTTGACGCGGTCGATCAGCTGCACCACCAGCGTGTCCATGCTGATGAAGCCCTGGCGCGAGCGTGAGCCCTCTTCGCCGATCTTGAAGATCTTGCTTTCGGATTCGTCGAGGATCTGCGAGACCGGCCGGCCCTGCGGATTGAACGCCGCGGTCGCGATCTCGTCGCTGGCGGCCACCAGCTTGCGCAGCACCGCGCGCTCGCGGACGATCTCGGCATAGCGGCGCAGGTTGGACGCGCTCGGCACGCTCTGCGCGAGCGCGTTCAGGTAGGTCAGCCCGCCGCAATCGGCCGCCTTGCCCAGGCCCTGCAGCTGCTCGAACACGGTGATCACGTCGGCCGGCTTCGAGCCGTTGATCAGCCCGCCGATCGCCGCGTAGATCAGCTTGTGCTCGTAGCGGTAGAAGTCGGTGTCCTGCAGCAGGTCGCCGCAACGGTCCCAGGCACTGTTGTCGAGCAGCAGGCCGCCGATGACGCTCTGCTCAGCCTCGATCGAATGCGGCGGCACGCGCAGGCGCGCCACCTCGTCATCTTCCGCACCGTGGCTGCGCGCTGCGTCGGATCCGAATTGCGGGGGGAGATTGAAAACCGAGGACATCGATACTTCCTGTGGGCAACCCTGTGGACATCCCTGTTGGCATCCGGTGATCAAGCACTGGACAACCGCGGAGAACTCGCGCCCCAATGAAAAAGGGCCGGCGAAGCCGACCCTTTTGTCGAGGCGCGAGGCGCAACCTTAGTCGGTTTCGCCGACCACCACAACCTTGACATCCACGACCACATCAGTGTGCGGCGCCACCGACACGACGTGCTCGCCGACCGTCTTCAGCGGACCGTTGGGCAGGCGAACCTGCGCCTTGGCGATCTTGAAGTCGATGCGCGTCAGCGCTTCGGCGATGTCGTTGTTGGTCACCGAGCCGAACAACCGGCCATCCACACCCGCCTTTTGCGTGATGTGAACGGTGCGGCCGCTCATCTTCTCGCCCAGCGCTTGCGCGGTGGCGAGCTTGTCGGCAGCGGCCTTTTCGAGTTCGGCGCGCTTGGCTTCGAATTCCTTGATTGCGACCGGCGTCGCACGGCGTGCGGACTTGGTCGGGATCAGGAAGTTGCGTGCATAACCGTCCTTGACCTTGACGACATCGCCGAGGTTTCCGAGGTTGCCCACTTTTTCGAGCAGGATCACTTGCATGGTGTGGCTCCTCAGACCTTGTGCTGGTCGCTGTACGGCAGCATCGCCAGGAAGCGCGCGCGCTTGATGGCGGTGGTCAGCTGACGCTGGAAGAACGCGCGCGTGCCGGTCAGGCGTGCGGGCGTGATCTTGCCGTTCTCACCGATGAAATCGCGCAAGGTGTCGATGTCCTTGTAGTCGATTTCCTTGACGCCGGTCACCGTGAAGCGGCAGAAGCGCTTGCGGCGGAACAGCAGGGATTGTTGGTTGCGCTTGGGCTTGCGGTCCTTCGAGAACCGACCTTTACCACGTGGCGGGGGCATATTTCACCTCACTTGAATATCAGATTCGGACAAACAGGTTGAGCACGGGGCTCATTCGAATTCGGTCACATGGAACAGCGTGCCGCGACCGCTGCGCATTGCTGACAGAAAGCCGGCGAAGGTGCCTGTGCTTCCGATCGGCAGTGCCTGCAGGCGCCGTGTGATGTCACCGATGGCCACGGCCCGGATCTCCAGGGAGACTCGGCGGACCTGGCCGGATTCGCTGACCTGCGATTCGTGCTTGAGGCTCAAATCGAAGGCCGGCAGCCCGGCCGGTGTGTATCTCACGGCCCCTCGCTCCACCACTTGCGCCGCCAGAACCAATCGGTTCATGCAACGCCCGGGTGACAGCCGCGGGACCTCACCGTTCTCAGGCTGCAGCTTCCTGCGGGGCCTTGCGGGACTCTTCCTTCTCGACCGCCTTCATCATCACCGACGGACCGGTGTCGGCCTGGGGGCGAACGACGGTCAGGTGACGCAGCACGGCGTCGTTGAAGCGGAAGCCTGTTTCCAGCTCGCCGAGGACTTCCTTGCTGCATTCGATGTTGATGCAGAGGTAGTGGGCCTTGGCCAGCTTCTGGATCAGGTAAGCCATCTGGCGACGGCCCCAATCTTCCACACGGTGGACCTTGCCGCCGCCGGCGGTGATCACACCCTTGTAGCGCTCCAGCATGGCCGGAACCTGTTCGCTCTGATCCGGATGGATGAGCAAGATGATTTCGTAGTGACGCATTGAAACTCCTTTTGGATTTGCGTCCTCTGCCCTTCAGTGAATCGAAGGCTTTGGACACGGAACCACCCCAAGCGTCGTCTGGGTGTGGCAAGGCGAACCCGGGATTCTACTCAGAAATCGGGTGAGTGGACATTTTTCTGTCTTGGCAGATTCAAGGCGAGCGAAGGCGATCGAGGAAAGCCTGCGTCTGCGGCCCCGGCGCCGGCCCCAGCAGGCTGCCGATGACCGTCGCCGCGAAGCCCGCCGGCACGCCGAACACGCCCGCCGAGATCGGCTGAATGCCGAACCACAGCCGCCCCGGCACCTGCACGCCCAGCAGCCCGCGCATCCAGGGCTCGTTCATCGCCATGTAGTACAGCGTCACCGACAGCCCGACCAGCATGCCCAGCACCGCGCCCTGGCGGTTGGCGCGCCGCCAGAACACCCCCAGCACCAGCGCCGGGAAGAAGGCCGAGCCGGCGAACGAGAACGCCGCCGACACCAGGAAGACGATGTCCGCCGGCTTCTGCGTCGCGAGCGCCGCCGCCGCCAGCGCGACCAGCAGCAGCATCACCTTCGACAGCATCACCCGCAGCCCGCCGGCGGCGTGCGGATCGAGCGTGCGGTAGTACACGTCGTGCGACAGCGCGCTCGAGATCGTCAGCAGCAGCCCGTCGGCGGTCGACAGCGCCGCCGCCAGCCCGCCGGCCGCCACCATGCCCGAGACGACGTAGGGCAGCCCGGCGATCTCGGGCGTGGCCAGCACGATGATGTCGGCGCCGATGCGGATCTCGCCCAGCTGCAGCACGCCGTCGCGGTTGATGTCGGCCACCGACAGCAGCGTCGGGTCGACCTTGGCCCAGTTCGCGATCCAGGCCGGCAGCTGCTCGAAGGGCGTGCCGACCAGCGAGGTGAACAACTCGTACTTCACCAGCACCGCGAGCGCCGGCGCCGACAGGTACAGCAGCAGGATGAAGAACAGCGACCAGGTGACCGATTGCCGCGCCTGCCGCACCGACGGCGCCGTGTAGCAGCGCGCCAGGATGTGCGGCAGCGCCGCGGTGCCGATCATCAGGCAGAACACCAGCGCGATGAAGTTGCGCCGCGAATCGTCGAAGGCCTCGCGCTCGCCCGGCGTGCCGTCGGGATCACCCGCAAACGGCGTGCCGTGCGGCGGCATGCCGCCCAGCGGATGCGCCCTCGCCTCGTTGRCCGCCTGCGACTGCGTCCACGCGATGCGCGCCGCGGCCTCGTCGGCCGGCAGCGACAGCAGCAGCTTCTCGGCCGCCTGCAGTTCGGCCAGCGAGGCACCGGCC
>NZ_JBFUFQ010000357.1:0-4012 GCF_056403355.1 Rhizobacter sp. P2_H3
GGCTCATCGCCGGCACGCTGGGCTGCGAGCGGTGGCTGGTCTCGAACTCGGCCTCGAGCAGCGTGTCCGGCGTCACGCGCCAGTCGCCGGCCACCGCCAGCAGCTGGCTGTGGCCGCGCAGGTCGTGCGTCTGCGGATCGAGGTCGTCGTACTGCGCGTTGACCCGCATGCCGAAGGCATCGCCCTCTCCGAAGCGCTGGCCGATGTCGACACCGCCGCGCCAGGTGCGGCTTTGCTTCCACTCCAGCGCGGCCGAGCGCACCGTGCCCTCGGGCCGTTTCACGACCAGGTTGACCAGGCCGCCCGGCGCACTCGTGCCGGCCTGCATGCCGCTGGTGCCCTTCAGGATCTCGATGCGCTCCTTGTTGGCCAGCGG
Organism: Rhizobacter sp. P2_H3; assembly: GCF_056403355.1. NCBI lineage: Bacteria > Pseudomonadati > Pseudomonadota > Betaproteobacteria > Burkholderiales > Sphaerotilaceae > Rhizobacter > Rhizobacter sp. P2_H3. Next base: position 377 of record NZ_JBFUFQ010000357.1, read on the forward strand.
CAGCGCGGTCTCGGCATTGATCGGCAGGCCGTCGCGGCGGAAGTTGAAGCGGTTGTCGGTCGCGAAGCCACGCACCATCAGCGTGCTCCAGTAGCCCTCGGAGTTGTAGGCGTCGCCGAGGCTCGCATCGAAGCGCGTGATGTCGGCCAGGCTCTGCACGCCGGCATCCTTCATCGCGACGCTGCTGATCACGCTCGCCTGCAGCGGCAGCTTCGACAGCGGCAGGTCGCCGAAGCCGCCGATGGTGGCGACCGCATCGGGCGCGCGGCCGGTCACGGTGACCGGCGGCAGCGTCTGCGGATCGATGGTGCTGGTGGTGGATTGCGCATGCGCGCTGAACGCGGCTGCGATGCCCAGGGTCAAAGGCGCCAGCGGCGCCAGGGCAGGGGACTTGCAAGAACGGAATGCCATCGTACTTCCCGGTTTGGCGATGGCAGGTCGGCGCAACCGGGCCGCGGCAAAGAAGAGAGGATCCGCGGCACGACGCTTCCCTGCGCGAGGATTACCTCAGTCAGGTTCGAAGGGACTCTCTCAGCCGGTCACGTGAACGTGGCCAGCACCCCTAGCGATGCYCGCCGGGTGAGCGGCGGGCGGACGGATTTTGCACTATTTGGAGAACGTGGCCGAGTGACGGGTCAGGCGGCGTTCATGGACTTCAGCGAACGCCGCCTGGTGTAGCAAAGTCGACTTCCTCTGCTGTTGCGGTTCCGTTCTTCCGTCCGGGGTAGCTGATCCACTTCATCGCGACGTTCAAGTCGGCAACGACGCTTGAGGCCTCGATCTTCGGCCCGTTCTCAAGTTCGAGACTCTTCGTCGTGTGCGCATCCTTGACCAGAGTCAGGTCGTAGCCGCGATCCAGTGCGCCGTAGGCGGTGGCACGGATGCACCAGTTGGTCGCGGCGCCGGCCAGCACGATGTGCGTCGCGCCGATGCGCGCAAGCTCGGCTTCGAGCCCCGTCTCTTCGAACGACGACTCGAAATGCTTGTAGATCCGCGCTTCGCCTTGCGCGGGAACCAATTCCGGTACCAGTTGCCATGACGGCGAGTCGCGCACGAGTTCCTTGTCGTCATGTTGTACCCAGATCACGGGGACAAGTTGCTCCCGGGCGCGCTCAACAACGCGCGCGACGTTGTTGACGACTCGCGTGGTCTCCCAGGCTTCGGCCACGACGCTGACTTGAACGTCAACCACGACGAGCGCTGCTTGATTTCCGGTGCGGACTGTGGACATGGTCAGGATGCCTTGATGTGAGGTGGAGGGCAGGCGATCGATCTTCTGCCGCCCAACGTTTGACATGAGGGGTCAGGCGGCGCTTCGCCTGCGCTACCGGCTGCCATGTGCGGCTACCGGGGCTTCGGCCACGACAGGGACCGAGTCGGCTCTTTCGGCAGGCGCTCCTGGTGGCGCACTGTTTGTGCGCCGTGCCTCGAGGTGTGCCAGGCCTTGCGGGCTGACCGCCACCAGCGCCGCTTGCCCTTGCTCGTGAAGGTGATCGACGAAGCCTCGCTTGTTGGCCTCTTCCCAGACGGGCAGGCGTGGACACGACGTACGCCAGGCTTCAAGGACTTCGGCATAGGGGCGCGGATGCGGGCCGATCCAATCAAGGAGGTCCAGGATCAACGGTTCTACGGGGTCAGGCATTGCTACCTCCGCAATTGACAGCGCACGTCAGTGTAGCGAGAGAGTTGCCGCGGTGGCTCGATCGTGCCCGACACGGGCCGTGCGGGCGCTCAGCGCGCCACGTAGCCGCCGTCGATCAGCAGCCCGGTGCCGGTGACAAAGCTGGCGCGGGGCGAAGCCAGGAACAGCACGGCCTCGGTCACTTCGTCGGCCGAGCCGGAGCGACCGGCCGGCAACTGCTGGGTGAAGGCGGTGCGAGCCTGTGCGTCGCCGCCCCATACGCGGTCCTGCATCGGCGTGTCGATCATGCCCGGGTTCACCGCGTTGACGCGGATGCCGCGCTGCACGTACTCAAGCGCCGCGGTGCGCGTCAAGCCCATCACCGCATGCTTGCTCGCGATGTAAGGCGCCAGGTTCGGGAATCCGACCTCGCTGCCTACCGATGCATTGTTGACGATCGCACCACCGCCCGATTGCAGCATCGCGCGGATCTCGTGCTTCATCGCCCAGAACACCCCGCGCACGTTGGTGTTCATGACCAGGTCGTAGTTGTCGCTGTCCTGCTCGGCGAACTCGGCGCTGCGGCCTTCGATGCCCGCGTTGTTGTAGGCCACATCGAGCCGGCCGTGGTGCGAGAGCGCCAGCTGCACCAGCGCGTCCACGTCGGCCTCGCGCGTCACGTCGGTCGGGGCGAACACCGCGTTGCCGCCCTGTGCGCGGATCTGCTCCACCAAGGTTTCGCCCTCGGCCCGGCGGCGCGCGCCCAGCACCAGCTTCGCACCCTGGCGCGCGAAGGCCTGCGCGGCCGAACGGCCCATGCCCGAGCTCGCGCCGGTGATCAGCACGACCTTGTCCTTGAATTCCATTCACTTGCTCCTGTGAGGCGCCGGCGACGTGCCGGCGATGGAAGGCAGTATGGAAACCGGCGTTGATCCTGTGAATGAATACACTGGGAGATCAGAATTCCCAGCAGAGGAATAATCAAGGGATGCTGAACCGTATCGACCTGCTGCGCACCTTTCTCGTCGCATACGAGACGCAGAACTTCCGCGAGGCTGCGATCCGCCTTTCGATCTCGCCGCAGGYGGTCACGCGGGCGGTCAAGGAACTCGAAGGCCATCTCGGCGAACTGCTGTTCCACCGCAGCACCCGCAGCGTGCAACCCAGCGATTTCTGCGAGCGCTTCGTGCCGCACGCGCGCCAGGCGTTGCAGGGCGTCGATGCCTTGTTCGCGGCGGCGATGCTGGCGAAGGATGAGCCCGTCCAGGGCCTGGTGCGCATCGCGGCGCCGACCATGCAGGGTCGGCGCTTCGTGATGCCCCTTCTCGAGCGCCTGGCGCTGCAGCATCCTGGCCTGTGCTTCGACCTGCGGCTGTCCGACCAGGTGATCGACGCGGTGGCGCAGCGCATCGACGTCGGCGTGCGCGCCGGCCGCCTGGGCGACAGCCGCTTCGTCGCGCGGACGGTGTCGGTATTCTCGTTGCGCATCGTCGCAGCGCCGTCGCTGCTCAAACGCATCGGGCCGGTGGAGTCGGTGGCCGGCCTGAATACCCTGCCCACCGCCCAACTGATCAACCGCAACACCGGCCGCCCCTGGCCATGGAGGCTGAACCGCGAGCGCGAGATCCTGCCCGCGCTCCCCGCATTCGTCTCCGACGACGCCCAGGCCGTGTGCGATGCGGTGCTCGCAGGCATGGGCATCGCACAGCTGGCCGGCGTGCTGGTCGCAGACCACTTGCGCGGCGGTGCGATGCAGGAGGTCCTGCCCGAGACGGCGCCCAAGCCCTGGCCACTGTCGGTCTACCGCGTGCAGCGCCAGCCGGTGCCGGCGCGCATCCGCCTGGTGTACGAGGCCCTGCTGGAGGGCTTGCGCGAGGTCGAGAGTTGATGTGGTGAAACGGGCTTGGCCTGAGCGCGTCGCTTGCACGCAGCGAGATATCAGCGCACGGCGATTCCGATCATGGCGCAGACGCGGATTGGTTCGTTCGACCGGTGCTGTCCGGCCTGCCGTGGCC
>NZ_JBFUFQ010000358.1:0-3992 GCF_056403355.1 Rhizobacter sp. P2_H3
GTCGTGTCGTCAGCTGGCCCATCTGGTCGGAGGTCAGCGCCTCGACCTGGGCGGTGGTCCAGTTGCGCAGCGCGGCGGTGCTCAGCGCGCRCAGGTCGGCCGATTCGAGCGTCGGGATCTGGTCGGTGGTCAGCGWGGCGGCTTGCGCGGTCGACAGCGTCGCGAACTGCGTGGTCGTCAGCGCGTTCAGGTCGTCGGTGCCCAGCGTGGACAGCTGGGTCGTCGTCAGCGCGGCGACCTGGCCGGTCGTCAGCGCGGCCATCTGGTCGCTGGTCAGCGCGCCGAGCTGGTCGGAATTGAGCTGGCGCAGCGCGGCGGTGCTGATGGCACGCAGGTCGGCGGATTCGAGGTTCGGGATCTGGTCGGTGGTCAGCGCGGCGACCTGGGCGGTCGTCAGTGCGGCGAACTGGGCGGTGCTCAGCGCGCGCAGGTCATCGGATTGCAGGCCGGCGATCTGCGTCGGCGTCAGCGCGGCGACCTGGGCGGTCGACAGCGCGGCGAACTGGTTGGTCGTCAGCGCGTTCAGGTCGTCGGTGACCAGGTTGGCGAGCTGGGCGGTCGTCAGCGCGGCGACTTGCGAGGTCGTCAGCTGGGCCATCTGGTCGCTGGTCAGCGCATCGACCTGGGCGGTCGTCCAGTTGCGGATCGCGGCGGTGCTCAGCGCGCGCAGGTCCGACGATTCGAGGTGCGGGATCTGGTCGCTCGTCAGCGCGGCGGCCTGGGCCGTCGACAGCACGCCGAACTGCGTGGTGCTCAGTGCGTTCAGCGAGTCGGAGGTCAGCGAGGACAGCTGGCTGGTCGTCAGCGCGGAGATCTGGCCGGTCGTCAGCGAAGCGACCTGGTCGGAGGTCAGCGCGCCGAACTGGTCGCTGTTCAGGCCGCGGATGCCGGCGGTGCTGATGGCACGCAGGTCGGCCGATTCGAGGTTGGGGATCTGGTCGCTGGTCAGCGCGCCGACCTGGGCGGTGGTCAGCGCGGCGAACTGGGCGGTGCTCAGCGCGCGCAGGTCGTCGGATTGCAGGCCGGCGATCTGCGTCGGCGTCAGGGCCACGACCTGGGCGGTCGACAGCGCGGCGAACTGCGCGGTGTTCAGCGCGTTCAGGTCGGTGGTCGTCAGGTTGGACAGCTGCGCGGTCGTCAGGCCGGCGACCTGGGCGGTCGTCAGGGCGCCCATCTGGTCGGAGGTCAGCGCATCGATCTGCGCGGTGGTCCAGCCCTTCAGCGCGGCGGTGCTCAGCGCGCGCAGGTCGTTGGTTTCCAGCGTCGGGATCTGGTCGGTCGTCAGCGCGGCGGCCTGGGCGGTCGACAGCGCGGCGAACTGCGTGGTCGTCAGCGCGTTCAGGTCATCGGTGCCCAGCGTGGACAGCTGGGTGGTCGTCAGTGCGGCGACCTGGCCGGTGGTGAGGGCGGCGAACTGGTCGCTGGTCAGCGAGCCGAGCTGGTCGGAATTGAGCTGGCGCAGCGCGGCCGTCGAGATCGCACGCAGGTCGGCGGATTCGAGGTTGGGCAACTGGTCGGTGGTCAGCGCGGCGACCTGGGCGGTCGTCAGCGCGGCGTATTGCGCGGTGGTCAGCGCGCGCAGGTCATCGGACTGCAGGCCGGCGATCTGCGTCGGGGTCAGGGCGACGACCTGGGCGGTGGACAGCGCGGCGAACTGCGCGGTGTTCATCGCGTTCAGGTCGTCGGTGACCAGGTTGGCCAGCTGGGCGGTCGTCATCGCCGACACCTGCGAGGTGGTCAGCTGGCCCATCTGGTCGGAGGTCAGCGCATCGATCTGCGCGGTCGACAGGTTGCGGATCGCGGCCGAGCTCAGCGAGCGCAGGTCCGACGATTCGAGCGTCGGGATCTGGTCGGAGGTCAGTGCCGCAGCCTGCGCGGTGGTCAGCGCGGCGAACTGGTTGGTCGTCAGCGCGTTCAGGTCGTCGGTGCCGAGCTGCGAGATCTGCAGCGTCGTCAGCGCGGCGACCTGGGCGGTGGTCAGCGCGRCGAACTGGTCGGAGCCGAAGGCGCCCAGCTGGTCGGAGTTCAGGGCGCGCAGCGTGGCCGAGCTGAGGGCGCGCAGGTCCTGCGTTTCCATCACGGCGAGTTCGGCGGTGCCGATCGCGGAGACGTTGGTCGACGGGATCGCGGCGACCTGGCTGGTCGTCAGTGCCTGGAACTGCGCCGTGTTGAAGGCGGCCCAGTCCTCGGTCGTCAGCCCGGCAATGGACTTCGTCGACAAGCCGGCGATCTGAGCGGTCGTCAGGAACTGAATGATGCTGGCCATGAAGGGCGTCCTTTGAGTGGTATTCGTTTGCGGGGTCGGCTGGTGTGCGTGCACCTGCTCCAAACCGGACCCAGTCAAACGGGAATATCGGATACATGTGACGAACCCTTAAGGTGCAAATGAAGCGCGGATACGGTGCTGTTCGCGCAATCCGTCTGGTTTTGGCCGGTGCTGGTAGATTGCGCGCCATGACCGATTTCACGTTCCTCTGGCACGACTACGAAACCTTCGGCCGCGTGCCGCGCCATGACCGGCCGGCGCAGTTCGCCGGCATCCGCACCGATGCCGAGCTGAACGAGGTGGCGGGCGGCGAGCTGATGGTGTACTGCCGGCCGACGCCGGACTACTTGCCCGATCCGGAGTCGTGCCTGCTGACCGGCATCCTTCCGCAGACCTGCCTGGAGCGCGGCGTGCCGGAGCACGAGTTCGCCGATGCGATCGAGGCGCAGCTGGCGCAGCCCGGCACGGTGGGCGTGGGCTACAACACGATCCGTTTCGACGACGAGGTGACGCGCCACCTGTTCTGGCGCAACCTGATCGACCCTTACGCGCGCGAGTGGCAGAACCAGTGCGGGCGCTGGGACCTGCTCGACGTGGTGCGGCTGACCTGGGCGCTGCGGCCGGAGGGCATCACCTGGCCGACGCACGAGGACGGCCGGCCGTCGTTCAAGCTGGAGCACCTGACGGCGGCGAACGGCCTGGCGCACGATGCGGCGCACGATGCGTTGTCGGACGTGCGGGCGACGATCGCGCTGGCGAAGCTGATCAAGTCGCGCCAGCCGCGGCTGTGGGATTTCGCACTGAAGCTGCGCAGGAAGGACGAGGTGATCCAGGAGATGGGGGTGGGGCGGCCGTTCCTGCACATCTCGGGCATGTACGGCGTGGAGCGCGGCTGCATGGCGCTGGTGTGGCCGCTGGCGCCGCACCCGAGCAACAAGAATGAAGTGATCGTGTGGGACCTGGCGAGCGACCCGGCGGAATTGTTCACGCTGGATGTCGAGACGATCCGGCTGCGCATGTTCAGCAAGGCCGACGACCTGCCCGAGGGCGTGGCGCGGCTGCCGATCAAGACGATCCACATCAACAAGTCACCGATGGTGATCGGCAATCTGAAGACGCTGAGCGATGCGGTGGCGGCGAAGTGGGGCGTCGACGTGCCGCGCGCGCTGGCGCATGCGGAGGTGGCCGCGAAGCAGGGCCATCTGCTGGCCGGCATGTGGCCGGCGGTGTTCGAGCGGCCGGCGCCGAGTGCGAAGCCGGACGTCGACGAGGATTTGTACGGCGGCTTCGTCGGCAATGAAGATCGCAAGGCGCTGCAGCGGCTGCGCGGGTTGTCGCCGCAGCAGCTGGCCGACAAGCGACCGGCGTTTGCGGACCCGCGGCTGGCCGAGATCCTCTTCCGTTACCGGGCCCGCAATTTCCCGGAGACGCTCAGCGAGGCCGAGCAGGCGCAGTGGCTGGAGCACCGGGTGCACAAGCTGCACGACGGGGCGGGTGGGGCGCTGACGCTGCAGGCCTTCTTCGACCGCATTGATGCGTTGCAGGAATCCGAAGCGCTGGCCGAGGACGAACGCGCCCAGGACATCCTGGGTGCACTGGTCGACTACGCCACCGAGATTGCACCGGAGCGTGACTGATTCCGCTGCGGCGCGTCGCGGCGGGTGAGGGGATGGGCTGGGGGCTCAGCCTCGGCGGTCGGCCCTGGCGGGCCGACTCCACGAAGAAG
>NZ_JBFUFQ010000359.1:0-3984 GCF_056403355.1 Rhizobacter sp. P2_H3
CCTGTCGGCGCTGCGCGAGGGCTACCTGCGGCTGCTGGCGAGCGAGCGCGGCCTGCGCTTCCATCGGCTGCAGGCGGCGCAGGGGCTGTCGGACGAGCTGTCGGCACCGGCGCTCGCGCGGCCGGTGGTGGCGCRCGCCGATGCGCGGGTCGCGCTGGCGGCACTGGCCTTCGTGCTGCTGCTGGCGCGCAGTGCGTGGCCGGTGCTGCAGAGGCTGCGTCAGGTGGCGGGGCGGAAGAAGCGGTCGGCCGCCGCGCCGGCTTCGGCATCGGACTGAACCGCGTCGGGCGGGCCGCCCTTGCCCCACAGCAGGCCGGCGAACGGCATCGCGAGGAACTCGGCGCACAGCTGGGTGGAGTCGATCATCGGCTGGGCCTTGGCGCGGTTGCCGCTGGTCGTGATCAGGTGCATGCGCTTCTTCGCCATCTCGGCCTTGAACGGCAGGCCGTCGACCCGCATCCACGCGCTCCAATGGTCGAGGTAGGTCTTCAGCGAGCTCGGGAAGCTGTACCAGTAGACGGGCGCGACCAGCACGAGGTCGGTGCAGGCCATCGTCGCGTCGAGCAGCGTGCGCAGGCCGTCTTCGGGCCACGGGTAGGTGCCGGCGGTGTGGCGCTGGTCGGTGAAGGGCTGCATCGGCAATTGCGCCAGGTGCAGCCAGGTCTGGGTGGCGTCGGCCGGCAGGCCGGCGGCCGCACGGCGGGCCAGCCATTCGGTGTTGCCGACGTGGCCGGGCTCGCGGGTGGAGGCGACGAGGAACAGGAAGTGGGACATCGGTGGCGTGGGTGGTGGGTGGCAACGAATGAAACGCACGCAGTGTTCCATGAAGTCAGGCTGACGCATGGCGCGGGGACAATGGCCTCCTCATCCGATATGTCCTGGAGTTCTCGATGTCCGCTGTTCGCCACCTGTCCTGCCTTGCACTGATGCTGGGAGCCCTGATCGGCTCGCCGGCCAAGGCCCAGACCACCGACGCCGCCGTCGTCGTCAACGAGTACGACGTGTTCGTCGACCCGGTCACCGCGTTCGCCTTCATCAAGCTGCCGGCAGGCTGGAAGTTCATCGGCAAGCTGGATGCCGCACAGCTGCGCAACCTGCCGCCGGGGACGCTGACCTCGCTGCTGCCGCCGGACGACGAGGCGGCGAAGCTGGCGGCGAACTCGACGAAGCGAAAGGGTTGACTACAGGCCCTTCGCGCTCGCGAGCCCCTTCGCGCCCGTCAGCACGATGCCGTCCAGCACGGCATCGGTGAAATCCGCGCCGCTGACATCCGCGCCGCTCAGGTCGGCCCCCGCCATCTTCGCGTTGAAGAAGTTCACGCCGCGCAGGTTGGCGTTGACGAGCTTCGCGAACGACATCATCGACCGGTTGAGATCGGCCCCTTCCAGGTCGGCCTCGCCCAGGTCCGCGCCCGACAGGTCGGTGCGCATCTGCCCCATGCCCTGGTTCTTGATGTTGACGCCGAGGTTGGTCTTGACCAGCTTCGCGCGCCGCAGGTTCGCGCCCGGAAAGTCGGCAATGACGCGCGCCCCGCTCAGGTCGGCGCCCTCGAAGATCGGCGGCGCCTTCACCGCGCCGCCCAGCACCACCACGCTGAGCAGGCTGGCGCCCGCGAGCGTCGCGCCGCTGAAGTCGGTGCCCATCAGCCACGCGCCGTTGAGGTTCGCTCGCGTCAGGTCGGCACCGTTGAACTTGCTCAGCACGAGCTTCGATGCGAACAGGCTGGCCCCCACCAGCCTCGCCCGCCGGAAATCGAGGCGGCTCAGGTCGAGGTCTGACAGGTCGAGCCCCGACAGCTCGGCCGGCCCCGGCGCCGCGGCCAGCCGCTCGCGCACCTGCTCGACGCTGAGCTGTGCAGCCCCCACGCGCCGGCTGCCCATGCCGAGCAGCACGGACGCGATCGCGATGTTCCAGACCCTTCTGCGCACAGTGTTTGCTCCGGTGGAACGATGATGCTGGGCGGTGCCGCGCCAAAGATCAAGGCCGGCAACCCTGCCCAAGGAGATCGACATGACCCAGTGGCGCAAGAAGACCCCCGACGAGACCTACCCGCCCGAAGAGATCGAGGCCCGGCTGAAGGCCGAGCTGCCGAAGTGGACCTTCGAGGACGGCTGGATCCGCCGCAAGTACAAGACCGGCGGCTGGAAAGGCACGCTGATGGTGGTGAACACCGTCGGCCACCTCGCCGAAGCCGCCTGGCACCACCCGGACCTCACGGTCTCGTTCGCCTTCGTCACCGTCAAGCTGATGAACCACGCGGCCAAGGGCATCACCGACAAGGACTTCGCGCTCGCCGCGAAGATCGAGGAGGTGGTGATGTGGCAGCCCGGCGCGGTGGAAGGCTCGGCCCTGGAAGGCACGCCCGACGATCCGCGCTTCAAGTACATCAAGTACGACTGAAGCCGCGCATGACACTGTGTCACCCGGGCGGAACAAGCCCAGGCTCCCGCACGCCTTCCAGACCCGCTTTCCGGGGTAAACCCCAGCGGAACGGGGATTGCTTAGCCAGTCTTCAATGCCTGCCTCTGCCACCGACCACCACCGCCTGCTGAAGCTTCGCGCGCCGGGCCGCCTGCACCTCGGGTTCCTCGACCCGGCGGGCACGCTGGGCCGCCGCTTCGGCAGCCTGGGGCTGGTGATCGACGGCATCGCGACCGAGCTCGAGTTGAGCGCCGCATCCGCCGACGAGGTGCTGGCCGCCGATACCGCCGCCGAGGCCGAGATCGACCGCGCGAGCCGCTTCCTGCACACCCTGCGCGAGCACACCGGCCTGCGCACGCCGCTGCGCCTGCAGCTGTCGCGCGTGCTGCCGCCGCATGCCGGCTTCGGCTCGGGCACGCAGCTCGCGCTGGCGATCGGGCGCGTGTTCGCGCAGTGGCATGGCCTGGCTCTGAGCAGCGTGACGCTCGCGCACTGGCTCGCCCGCGGCCTGCGCTCGGGCATCGGCATCGCCGGCTTCGACCAGGGCGGCCTGCTGGTCGATGGCGGCCCGGGCGCCGACGGCATGCCGGCACCGCTGCTGTCGCGCATCGCGTTCCCGGCCGCCTGGCGCGTGCTGGTGGTCCAGGACGAGCRCCACCGCGGCCTGTCCGGCCCGCAGGAGAAACAGGCCATCGCGACGCTGCAGCCGCTGCCGCAATCGCTGTCGGCCGACATCTGCCACCAGGTGCTGATGCGCGTGCTGCCCGGCGCGGCCAGCAGCGAGTTCGCCCCGTTCGCGGCCGGCATCAACCGCGTGCAGCAACTGCTCGGCGAGCACTTCGCGCCGGCGCAGGGCGGCGCGTACACCAGCGCGGCGGTGGGCCGCGTCGTGCAGTCGATCGACGGGGCGGCCATCGGCCAGAGCTCGTGGGGGCCGACGGGCTTCGCGATCCTGCCGTCGCAGGCCGCGGCCGAGGCCGCCCTGTACACGCTGCGGGCCGATCGCCTGCTCGAACCCGGCGTCACGGTGAGCATCGTCGCCGGCCTCAACCGTGGCGCGCTGCTCTCCGAGCACGCCTGCGAACCCCATTGAAGAGCGCACCATGGAACGCCCCTACATCCTCCACATGTTCACGCCGGGCCGGCAGATGAGCCCGTTCGACGTCAACATGGCCGCCGACGCCGGCTACCAGGTGATCGCGCCGTACTGCGACGCGACGCTCGACGACATCACCGCGCTGACGCAGGACGCGATCTTCTCGCGCGGCCCGAAGGGCGTGGCACGCACCGGGCTGTTCATCGGCGGACGCAACGCGATGCTCGCGGCCGACATGCTGGAGCGCGCCCGGGCCTCGATGGTCAAGCCCTTCGTCGTGTCGGTGATGGCCGACCCGAGCGGCGCCTACACCACCGCCGCGGCGATGGTGGCCTGCACCGAGGCCGCGTTGCAGAAGCAGCACGGCCACGGCCTCACCGGCCTGCGCCTGGTGGTGCTCGGCGGGCTCGGCCCGGTGGGCCGCATCGCCGGCGTGATCGCCGCGCAGGCGGGCCCGCGGGTGTCGC
>NZ_JBFUFQ010000360.1:0-3948 GCF_056403355.1 Rhizobacter sp. P2_H3
GTCCAGCCGCAGCGGCGCCGCCGCGGCCGAGGCCGCCGCGCAGGAGACCGGCACGCGCTTCCAGGTCGCGCTGCACGGCGTGTCGGGTGCCGACCATGCGGCGGTGCGCGCCTCGCTCGCCGATGCCGACGTGGTGCTGGCCTGCGCCGCGGCCGGCGTGCAGGTGGTCTCGCCCGAGGACCTGAAGGCAGCGAAGCGGCTCAAGGTGGCGGCCGACGTCAATGCCGTGCCGCCGGAAGGCATCGCCGGCGTCGGCGTGATGGACGACGGCAAGCCGCTGGCCGGCAGCTCTGCCGTGGGCATCGGCGCGCTCGCGGTGGGCAACGTGAAGTACCAGACGCAGCACCGCCTGCTGGTGCAGATGCGCGAATCCGACAAGAAGGCGCTGGTGCTCGGCTTTCCGGAGGCGTTCGCCACCGCGCGCGCGTTCCTCGCGGAGCGCGCGGCCGGCGAAGCGGTTTGAATCGCCCATCCGCCGGCGTGATCGCCGTCGCGGCGCTGTCCGCCCGCATGATGGCCGAGGCCGCCGTGCGCGACGGCTTCGACGTGGTCGCACTCGACCTGTTCGGCGATGCCGACACGCGCCGCGCCRCCTCGCGCTGGATGAGCCTGGGCGAGCCCGCCACGCTCGCGATCGACGACGCGCGCACGCTCGCGGCACTCGGCGAGCTGGCGCAGCGCGGCGACGTGCGCGGCTGGGTCGCCGGCAGCGGCTTCGAGGGCCGGCCGCGGCTGCTGGCCGAAGCGGCGCAGCTGCTGCCGCTGGTCGGCACGCCGGTGTCGGCGGTGTGCCGCGTGCGCGACCCGGCACTCTTCTTCGGCTTCCTCGCGTCGCATGGCATCCACCACCCACCGGTGCGGCTGGGCGCCTTGTCGCGCACGCTGCCGGACGACGGCTCGCACTGGCTGACCAAGGACGCGCTGGGCAGCGGCGGCTGGCAGGTGAGCTGCGCCACGCCGCAGCGGGTGGCCGAGATGCCGGCGCAGCACTACCTGCAGCAGGAGGCGCCCGGCGTGCCGATGTCGGCCACCTTCATCGGCAATGGCCGCCGCGCGGCGCTGCTCGGCTTCAACGAGATCACGGTGCGCCGCTTCGGCACGCGGCCGTTCGTGTTCTGCGGCGTGGTCGGGCCGGTGCCGCTCGAAGGCCGCGCCGCAGCGCAGGCACGCGCCGCCGTCGACGCGCTGACCGCCGGCTTCGAACTGCGCGGCCTGTGCAGCCTCGATTTCATGCGCGACGGCGACGAGATCGCGGTGCTCGAGGTCAACCCGCGCCCGCCGGCCAGCATGGCCTTGTACGGCGACGGCGTGATGGCGGCCCATGTGCAGGCCTGCCTGCACGGCGTGCTGCCGGCACCGCGCACCGGCCGGGATCCCATCAACGGCACCGAGATCGTGTTCGCACGCCACGGCGGGCGGGTCGACGAGGCGCTGGCGCAGCGGCTCGCTGCCTGGCCCGGGGCGCACGACCTGCCGTGCGCCRGCACGCGCGTCGCGGCCGGCGACCCTTTGTGCAGCCTGAGCACATGCAGCCTGAGCGCGAGCGGCGACGATCCCGAGGCGGTGAGAGACAGGCTGCACCGCGCCCGCGAGGCCTTGCTGGACACCCTGGAGACAGCACCATGAGCGACACGATCCTGAGCGTCAACGCGCGGGCGCGCCCGCTGGTCGAGCGCCTGCTCGCCGACGCCGATGCCCTGCAGGTCACGGTGCGCCGCGACGACCGCGGCGTGTGCATCGTCGATGCCGGCATCGAGGCGCGCGGCAGCATCGCCGCCGGCCTGCTGATCGGCGAGATCTGCATGGGCGGGCTGGGCCAGGTCGGCCTGCGTGCCGGCGCGCAGCACGGCTGGCCCACCTGGATCGAGGTGCGCAGCTCGCAGCCGGTGCTGGCCTGCCTGGGCAGCCAGTACGCCGGCTGGAGCCTCGCGGCCACGAAGGAGGAAACCGGCGGCAAGAAGTTCTTCTCGCTCGGCTCGGGCCCGGCGCGCGCGCTGGCCGGCAAGGAAGCCCTCTACCAGGAACTCGGCTACCGCGACCGCGCCGACTGCGGCGTGCTGGTGATGGAGGTCGACCGGCCGCCGCCGCCGGTGATCATCGACAAGCTGCTGCACGACTGCGCACTGAAGCCCGAGGGACTGACGATCATCCTGACGCCGACCACCAGCCCGGCCGGCACGACGCAGATCGTCGCGCGCGTGCTGGAGACGGCCTTGCACAAGGCGCACACGCTGGGCTTCGCGCTGCACCACGTCGTCGACGGCGTGGCCACCGCGCCGCTGCCGTCGCCGACACCCGACGGCGTGCAGGCGATGGGCCGCACCAACGACGCGATCCTCTACGGCGGCCAGGTGCACCTGAGCGTGCGCGGCGACGATGCGGCCGCGCTGGCGCTGGCTCGGCACCTGCCGTCCACCACATCGAGCGACCATGGCCGCTCGTTCGCCGACATCTTCAAGGAGGCCGGCTACGACTTCTACAAGATCGACGCCGGCCTGTTCGCACCGGCCGAGGTGTGGGTCAGCAACCTCGACAGCGGCCACACCTGGCATGGCGGCGCGCAGAACATGGCGCTGCTGCGGCAGCTCTGGCTGCAGGAGCTGTGATGCGCATCGCGATCATGGCGGACGAAACCGGTTGGCATACACGTCAACTGCAAGCGGCCCTGCGCGCACGCGGCGCGGTCGGCCGCTGCATCGACCTCGCCGATTGCCACATCGACACCACGCTCGCGTGGCACGGCCTCGCGCTGCCCGGCTTCGGCCGCGGCCTGCCCGATGCGGTGCTGGTGCGCGGCATCGCCGGCGGCAGCTTCGAGCAGGTCACCAAGCGGCTGGGCGTGCTGCATGCGCTGCGCGAACTGGGCGTGCCGGTCTACAACGATGCGCGGGCCATCGAGCGCAGCGTCGACAAATCGATGACCAGCCTGCTGCTGCATGCGGCCGCTGTGCCGACGCCCCCCACCTGGGCCACCGAATCGCAGGCGCATGCGCAGCGCATCGCGGTGCGCGAGGGCGCGGCCGGCCATGCGCTGGTGCTGAAGCCGCTGTTCGGCTCGCAGGGCAAGGGGCTGCAGCTGGTCGGCGAGGTCGACGGCGTGCACCATGCGCTGCCCGCGCTCAGCGCGGGCTTCGGCTCGCTCGCCTACCTGCAGCGCTTCGTGCCGGCCGCCACCACGCCGGGCTTCGACTGGCGCGTGCTGGTGGTGGGCGGCCACGCGATCACCGCGATGCGCCGCGTCAGCGAGCACTGGATCCACAACGTCGCGCAGGGCGCGCGCTGCGAACCGGCGGCGCTCACGCCCGACCTCGCGCAACTCGCCGAGCGCGCGGCGCAGGCGCTCGACATGGACTACGCCGGCGTCGACCTGATCCCGTCGGTGGAAGGAACGCAGGTGATCGAGGTCAACGGCGTGGCGGCCTGGCAGGGCCTGCAGCGCGTGACGGGCTTCAACATCGCGCGCGCGATCGTCGACGACCTGCTGGACCGCAAGTGCGCCGGCCTGCGCGCGCTCGACGCCGACGCGGCCGGGCGCTGCGCGTGAACGGATGACCGGGGATCCGAAGGCCGCCTTCCTGTGCGCCTGCACGCTCGACGTGGCGGTGCGCAAGCCGGGCAACGTGAGCCTGCAGTCGGCCGGCCACCGCATGCAGGCCGCGATGTTCCTCGACAGCGCAATGGCCGCGGCCGGGCCGCTGTTCACGCGCGGGGCCGGCGTCGGCGAGCGCATCGAGGCCGCGGTGGACGCCAGCTGGTCGGTGGCGCACTGCAACACGAACCTCGGCATCCTGCTGCTGTGCGCACCGATCGCCGTGGCGGTGGAGCGGCATCCCGGCGCGACACGCCCGGCCGCGTTGCGCGAGGCCCTCGCCGAGGTGCTGGCCGGCCTGAGCCTTGCCGATGCGCAGCACGCGTTCCGCGCGATCGCCCGCGCCAACCCCGGCGGGC
>NZ_JBFUFQ010000361.1:0-3935 GCF_056403355.1 Rhizobacter sp. P2_H3
CTGCGGCACGCCTTCGCACCGTGGGCCGCGCGCGGGCTGTCGCTCGACCTGTCGGGCGCCGGCGTGCTGGGCGTGCAGTCGCGCACGTTGATCAAGGCCGAGGTCGAACGGCTCGCGCTGTGGGACGGCGCGATCGTGCTCGCGCTGCTGCTGCTCGCGTTCGGTTCGCTGAAGGCGCTGGGCGTCGCGCTGCTGCCGGTCGCGAGCGGCGTGCTGGCCGGCACGGTGGCGGTGAGCCTCGGCTTCGGCCAGGTGCACGGCATGACGCTCGGCTTCGGCACCACGCTGATCGGCGAGGCGGTCGACTACGCGATCTACTACCTGGTGCAGGCCCGCGCCACGCCGGGCACTGGCAGCGGCGCACTGCACTGGCGCCGGCACAACTGGCCGACCGTGCGCTGGGGCCTGCTGACCTCGCTGGCCGGCTTCTCGGCGCTGGTGTTCTCCGGCTTCGGCGGGCTGGCGCAGCTCGGCGTGTTCTCGGTCGCCGGCCTGCTGGCCGCGGCGCTGACCACGCGCTACCTGCTGACCGACCTGGCCCCCGACGGCGCGCCCGGCCTCGGGCTGCGGATGCGCCTCGGCCAGGCCACCGCGCGGGCCGCGGCTGCGCTGCCGCAGCTGCGCTGGTTCTGGGGCGGGCTCGGCGCGGCGGCGCTCGCGCTGCTGCTGGTGCTGCCGAGCGCGTGGCGCGGGCAACTGACGCACCTGAGCCCGGTGTCGGCGCAGGCGCTGACACTCGATGCCTCGCTGCGCGCCGACCTGGGCGCGGCCGAACTGGGCACGCTGGTCGCGATCGAGGCGCCCGACGAGGCGACCGCGCTGCAGCGTGCCGAGCAGGCGTCGGCGCGACTCGATCCGCTGGTCGCTGCCGGCCTGCTCGCCGGCTACGAATCGCCGACGCGGCTGCTGCCGAGCGCGGCCACGCAGGCCGCCCGCCAGGCCGCGCTGCCCGATGCCGACACGCTGCGCGCCCGGCTGAAGCAGGCCACCGCCGACGGCCTGCTGCCGGCCGACCGGCTCGAGCCCTTCATCGCCGACGTGCAGGCCCAGCGCCAGGCGAAACCGGTGACGCGCGCCGACTACGACGGCACGCCGCTCGCAACCGCGCTGCAGGCGCAGCTGCTGCCGGCGGCCGCCGACCGCCCCTGGACGGTCCTGCTGAGCCTGCGCGCCGGCACGCAGGCGCTGCCCGCGGTGCGGCTGCGCGATGCGATGCAGGGGCTGCCGGACACCCGCGTCGTCGAGATCCAGCCCGAGCTCGATGCGCTCTATGCGCGCTACCTGCGCGAGGCCTTCTGGCAGAGCGCGCTCGGCGCGCTGGCGGTGCTGCTGATCCTGTACGCCGGGCTGCGCTCGCTGCGCCGGCTGTGGCGCGTCGCGCTGCCGCTGGCGGCCAGCGTGGTGCTGGTGCTGGCCGGGCTCACGCTCGCCGGCGTCGCGCTCGGCGTGCTGCATCTGGTCGGGCTGCTGCTGGTGGTGGCGGTCGGGTCGAACTACGCGCTGTTCTTCGACCAGCTCGCCCAGCAGGAGGCCCAGGCCGCAGACGCCGAGACGCTCGCCTCGCTGCTGCTGGCCAACCTGACCATCGTCGCGTCGTTCGCGCTGCTGTGCACCTCCAGCGTGCCGCTGCTGGTGGCGCTGGGCGAGGTGGTCGCGCCGGGCACGCTGCTGTGCCTGCTGCTGTCGGCCAGCTGGGCGCGCCGTCCGGGCGGTGTGGGACAATCCGCGCCCTGATTTGCCCTGCTGGCGGCCAGCGCTTTCCACCCCGGATTTCCCACCCCGGACTCAACGATTCGCATGACGACCTGGCCCGTTCCCACCTTCCTGCTGTTCAGTGCCGCGCTGCACCTGCTGGCGCTGCTCGCGGTGCTGCGCACGCCCGGCGCGTGGCCGTGGGCGCTCGGCGCGGTCGTGCTGAACCACCTCACCATCACGGGACTCGGGCTGTGGCCGCGCTCGACCTGGCTGGGCGAGAACATCACGCGGCTGCCCGCGCCCGCCGCGGCGCGCGGCGAGATCGCGCTGACGCTCGACGACGGCCCGGACCCGGTGCTGACGCCGCAGGTGCTCGACCAGCTCGACGCGGCCGGCGTGCAGGCCACCTTCTTCGTGATCGCCGAACGCGCGGCCGCCCACCCTGCCCTGCTGCGCGAGATCGTGCAGCGCGGCCACGAGGTGCAGAACCACAGCTGGCGGCACCCGCATGCATTCTCGCTGTTCGGCCCGCGCCGCATCGCGCGCGAGCTGCAGCAGGCGCAAGCGTTTCTTCACACGACAACCGGTACGCGGCCGACGCTGTTCCGCGCACCGGCCGGCCTGCGCAACGTGTTCCTCGGCCCGGTGCTGCACCGTGCCGGCCTGCGGCTCGCAAGCTGGACGCGCCGCGGCTTCGACACCCGCGACGGCGATGCGCAACGCGTGCTGGCGCGCCTGACACGGGGCCTGCGCGGCGGCGACATCCTGCTGCTGCACGACGGCCATTGCGCCGCCACGCCCGAAGGCCGGCCGGTGGTGCTGGAGGTGCTGCCGGCGCTGATCGCCCAGGTGCGGCAAGCGGGGCTGCGCTTCGTGCGGCTGGGCGATGCCTGGCCTGCGCACCCTGCGGTGGCGACGACCCACACCGCCCCCGCCGCATGAAGCCGGTCGCGATCACCCGGATGACGGTCACGAGCGCGCTCGGAGCCGGCAACGAGACCCACCTGCAGGCGCTGCGCGACGGCCGCAGCGGGCTCGCACCGTGCCGCTTCGAGGATGTCGCGCTGACCTGCCATGTCGGCGAGGTCGCCGGCGTCGATGCGATCGCGCTGCCGGCCGAGCTCGAGGCCTACGACTGCCGCAACCACCGGCTCGCCTGGCTCGGGCTGCAGCAGAACGGTTTCCGCGCGGCGGTGCGCGCTGCACGCGAGCGCCATGGTGCGCAACGCGTCGCGGTGCTGCTGGGCAGCAGCACCTCCGGCATCCTGCAGACCGAGCATGCCTACCGCCGGCGCGGCCCCGACGGCGCGCTGCCGGACGACTTCCACTACGCCGAGACGCACAACACCGGTTCGCTCGCCCGCTTCGTCGCGCTCGCGCTGCAACTCGACGGGCCGCAGTGGGTGGTGTCGACGGCCTGCTCGTCGAGCGCCAAGGTGTTCGCGGCCGCCGCGCGGCTGATGGAGCTCGGCTGGATCGACGCGGCGGTGGTCGGCGGCGTCGACAGCCTGTGCCTGACGACGCTGTACGGCTTCAACTCGCTGGAACTGCTGTCGCCGCAGATCTGCCGGCCCTGGGATGCCGGCCGCAACGGGCTGTCGCTGGGCGAGGCGGCGGCATTCGCGCTGCTGGAGCGCAAGGTGCGAGGGATGGCGGAACCGCAAGCCTGGCTGCTCGGCACCGGCGAGAGCAGCGACGGCTTCCACATGAGCTCGCCGCTGCCCGACGGCGGCGGCGCGGTCGCGGCGATGCAGCAGGCGCTGGCCGGTGCGGGCCTGCAGCCGGGCGACATCGACTACATCAACCTGCACGGCACCGCGACGCACAACAACGACGCGGCCGAAGACCGTGCCGTGCAGACCGTGTTCGGGCCGGCCGTGCCCTGCAGCTCCACCAAGGGCGCGACCGGCCACACGCTGGGCGCGGCCGGCGGTGTCGAGGCGGTGCTGGGCGTGCTCGCGCTGCAGCACGGGCTGATCCCGGGCGGGCTGAACCGGCTGCACCCGGATGCCGAGCTGCAGTCGAACTACGTCGACCACAGCCGCGCGGCGCCGTTGCGCCATGTGCTGAGCAACTCGTTCGGCTTCGGCGGCTCGAACGCCAGCCTCGTGTTCGGAGCCGCCCGATGAGCACGCTCTTCGTGCAAGGCATCGGGCTGTGCGGCCCCGGTCTCGCGGACTGGGCGCAGGGTGCGCAGGCGCTCGGCGGGCACGCCGCGTACGTGCGCACCGCCACGGCCG
>NZ_JBFUFQ010000362.1:0-3904 GCF_056403355.1 Rhizobacter sp. P2_H3
GCGAGGCACCGGCCTGCCGCAGCTCGGCCAGCCGGCGGCGCGCCGCATCGCGCTCCAGCGCCAGCGAGCCGGCCACGTCGCGCAGCCGCATCGCATCGCCCTCGGCGCGCGCCTTGTACAGCGCGATCACCTCCAATTCGCGCGGATCCTGCGCCAGCGCCTTCTCGCGCTCGCTCAGCTTCTGCAGCTGCGCGCCGTAGATCGCCTGCGGCACCGGCACGCCGGTCTGCTTGACCGACAGCCACACCACCGGCACCAGGTAGGCCACCAGCAGCACGATGTACTGCGCCACCTGCGTCCAGGTGATCGCGCGCATGCCGCCGAGGAACGAGCACACCAGCACGCCGCCCAGCCCGAGGAAGATGCCGACCTCGAAGGCCACGCCGGTCAGCCGCGTGGTGATCAGCCCGACGCCGTAGATCTGCGCCACCACGTAGGTGAACGAGCAGAGGATGGCCGCGGCCGCGCCGATCAGCCGCGGCGCATGGCCGCCATAGCGGGCGCCGAGGAAGTCGGGAATCGTGAACTCGCCGAACTTGCGCAGGTACGGTGCCAGCAGCAGCGCCACCAGGCAGAAGCCGCCTGTCCAGCCCATGATGAACGCGAGGCCGCCATAGCCCTGCAGGTACATGGTGCCGGCCAGGCTGATGAAGGACGCGGCCGACATCCAGTCCGCCGCGGTCGCCATGCCGTTGTAGACCGCCGGCACGCGCCGCCCGGCCACGTAGTACTCGTTCGCGTCGGTGGTGCGGCAGATGATGCCGATGCCGGCATACAGCGCGACGGTGGCCAGCAGGAAGGTGACGCCGATCCAGCGCTTGGGCAGCCCGGCCTGCTCGGCGGCGGCGAGCGCCGCGATGAACGCCAGCAGGCCCACGGTGTAGAGCCCGTAGACCTTGTTGAGCCGGCGAAGAAAGCGGCGCTGCTCGCCGGGGTCACTCATGGCCGGCATGGTCGCCGCCCGGCTGCGCGGCGTCCATCCGGTTCATCACCCACGCGTAGGCGCCGATGATCGCGAGGAACACCAGCAAGGCGCCCTGCGCGCCGACCCAGAAGCTGAACGGCCAGCCGAAGAAGCCGAAGCCCAGGTCGCGCGCGAACCACGCGACGCCGAAGCCGACCGCGAACCACACCGCCAGCAGGCCGGCGACGATGCGCCGGTTGCGGCGCCAGTAGGCGGTGGGTTCGACCGGCGTCACATCACGCTCAACGTTTCGCGAGGCGCTGCCAGGTCTCGACGACCGTGTCGGGATTCAGCGAGATCGACACGATCCCCTCCTGCGCCAGCCAGTCGGCGAAGTCGGGGTGGTCGCTCGGCCCCTGGCCGCAGATGCCGATGTACTTGCCGACTGCACGGCAGGCCGCGATCGCGCGCGAGATCATCGCCTTCACGGCCGGATCGCGCTCGTCGAAGTCGCGCGCCAGCAGCTCCATGCCCGAATCGCGGTCGAGCCCGAGCGTCAGCTGCGTCAGGTCGTTCGAGCCGATCGACATGCCGTCGAAGTGCTCGAGGAACTGCTCGGCGAGGATCGCATTGCTCGGCACCTCGCACATCATGATGATGCGCAGCCCGTCCTGCCCGCCCGCCGAGGCCCGCTTGAGCCCGTGCTCGGCCAGCATCTCGACGACCCGTTTCGCCTGCCCGACGGWGCGCACGAACGGCACCATGATCTCGACGTTGTCGAGCCCCATGTCGCTGCGCACGCGCTTCAGGGCCTCGCACTCCATCGCGAAGGCCTCGCCGAAGCTCTCGCTGACGTAGCGCGACGCGCCGCGGAAGCCGAGCATCGGGTTCTCTTCCTCGGGCTCGTAGCGCGAGCCGCCGATCAGCTTGCGGTACTCGTTGCTCTTGAAATCGGAGAGCCGCACGATCACCGGCTTCGGCCAGAACGCGGCCGCGATGGTGGCCACGCCCTCGACCAGCTTGTCGACGTAGAACGCGCGCGGCGACGCATGCCCGCGCGCCACCGACTCGACCGCCTTCTTCAGGTCGAGGTCGATGTTCGGGTAGTCGAGGATCGCCTTCGGGTGCACGCCGATGTTGTTGTTGATGATGAACTCGAGCCGCGCGAGGCCGACGCCGCTGTTGGGCATCTGCGCGAAATCGAAGGCCAGCTGCGGGTTGCCGACGTTCATCATGATCTTCACCGGGCAGTACGGCAGCTCGCCGCGCTGCACCTCGGAGACCTCGGTGTCGAGCAGGCCCTCGTAGATGTAGCCGGTGTCGCCTTCGGAGCAGGCCACGGTGACGAGCGCGCCTTCCTTCAGCGTCTCGGTCGCGTCGCCGCAGCCGACCACGGCCGGGATGCCCAGCTCGCGCGCGATGATCGCCGCGTGGCAGGTGCGCCCGCCGCGGTTCGTGACGATGGCGCTGGCGCGCTTCATCACCGGCTCCCAGTTCGGGTCGGTCATGTCGGTGACGAGCACGTCGCCGGCCTGCACGGTGTCCATGTCGGCCAGGCTGTGCACGATGCGCACCGGGCCGGTGCCGATCTTCTGTCCGATCGCGCGGCCTTCGGCCAGCACGGTGCCGCTGCCCTTGAGCTTGTAGCGCTGCTCCGCCTTGCCGGCCGCCTGGCTCTTCACCGTCTCGGGGCGGGCCTGCAGGATGTACAGCTTGCCGTCGGCGCCGTCCTTGCCCCACTCGATGTCCATCGGGCGGGCGTAGTGCTGCTCGATGGTCAGCGCGTAGCCGGCCAGCTCGGCCACGTCGGCATCGCTCAGCGAATAGCGGTTGCGCAGCTCGGTGGCGGTGTCGACCGTCTTGACGAGCCTGCCCGACGCGGCGCGCTCGGCGGGCGTCGCGAACTCCATCTTGATCAGCTTGGAACCGAGGTTGCGGCGGATGATGGCCTGCTTGCCGTTGCGCAGCGCCGGCTTGTGCACGTAGAACTCGTCCGGGTTCACGGCGCCCTGCACCACCGTCTCGCCCAGGCCGTAGCTGGAGGTGATGAAGACGACGTCGGTGAAGCCGCTCTCGGTGTCGATCGTGAACATCACGCCGGCGGCGCCGAGGTCGGAGCGCACCATGCGCTGCACGCCGGCCGACAGCGCCACGTCGCTGTGGGCGAAGCCCTTGTGCACGCGGTAGCTGATGGCGCGGTCGTTGTAGAGGCTCGCGAAGACCTCCTTCATCTTGTGCAGCACCTCGTCGATGCCGATCACGTTGAGGAAGGTCTCCTGCTGGCCGGCGAAGCTGGCGTCGGGCAGGTCTTCGGCGGTGGCCGACGAGCGCACGGCGAACGACGCGCCCGGGTGGTCGGCCGTCAGCCGCGCGAATTCGGCGCGGATGGCGGTCTCCAGCTCGGGCGGGAACGGCGTGGCCTCGATCCAGGCACGGATCTGCGCGCCGGCCTCGGCCAGCGCCTTCACGTCATCGGTGTTGAGGGTGGAAAGTCGATCCTGGATGCGCGCGGCCAGGCCGTTGTGCGCGAGAAACTGTCGGAACGCGTGCGCCGTGGTGGCAAAGCCGCCGGGCACCCGCACGCCCGAGGCAGCCAGCTGGCTGATCATTTCGCCGAGGGAGGCGTTCTTGCCGCCGACCGCCTCGACGTCGGTCATTCTCAGATGTTCAAACGGTGCGACCAGGGCGGTCGCCAGGTTCGGAAGTGACATGGGAAAGCTCCGTGATGTTGAGAAACCGGTGCTTCCCGCCCGAACCGCGAACCCGAGCAATGCTCCGAGGGCTCCAGCAGGCGACGCGCGGTCCAGCGCTTGAGGTGTTCGAGTGGTGGCATGGACCTAGGGGGCGTCAGGGGCGATTTGGAAGATTGGGGGCGATTTTACGGGCCTTCCTGCCTATCATCGATGCCTCAACGCCCCCCTGTTCACATGGCCAATCGCACTGTCTACTTCGTTTCCGACGGCACCGGGATCACGGCCGAGACCTTCGGCAACTCGATCC
>NZ_JBFUFQ010000363.1:0-3884 GCF_056403355.1 Rhizobacter sp. P2_H3
GCATTGCGCAGCAGCGAGACCAGCCGCGCATCCTGCTTCAGCGCCGCGGTGTCCTGGCGCAGCGCCGCGGCCGGCTCGGCCGCCACCGGCGCGGGCTCCGGTGCCGCCTTGGCACCGCCGCGGGTCTTGCGACCGGCCGCCGGCTTGGCCTTCGCGGGCTTGGCCGCGGCCGTGTCGGCATCGGCCGCCTCGACCGCGACGGCCTGCCCCAGGTTCTCGAGATACAGGAAGCGCGAGCAGGCATTGACGAACGGCATCGGCGTCTTCTTCGCGCCGAAACCGTAGACGAGCGCCCCCTTGGCCTTCAGGTGCATCACGAGCGGCGTGAAGTCGCTGTCGGACGAGACGATGCCGAACGCATCGGGCTGGTCGGTGTAGAGCAGGTCCATCGCCTCGATGACCATGCCCATGTCGGTGGCGTTCTTGCCCTTGCTGTAGTCGAACTGCTGCACCGGGCGGATCGCGTACTCGTGCAGCACCGCCTCCCAGCCCTTCAGCCCGTCCTTCTTCCAGTTGCCATAGGCGCGCCGGATGTTCGCGACGCCCACCTTGGCCAGCTCGGCCAGGATCACGTCGATCTTGCTGGCGGGCGAGTTGTCGGCATCGATCAGCAAGGCGATGCGGGCGGGCTTGTCGAGCAGGGTCATGCAGTCTCCAGTTTCCAGTTCAGCGTCTCGCCGCCGCGCAGCGGCTTCAGACGGGCCTCGCCGAACGGCAGGGACTCAGGGAGTGTCCAGCTTTCGCGGCGCAGCGTCACGCGCTGCGTGTTGCGCGGCAGGCCGTAGAAGGCCGGCCCGTTGAAGCTGGCGAACGCCTCCAGCTTGTCGAGCGCCCCCGCGGCCTCGAAGGCCTCGGCATACAGCTCCAGCGCCGACAGCGCGGTGTAGCAGCCGGCGCCGCACACCGACTGCTCTTTCATCTGCGACGCATGCGGCGCGCTGTCGGTGCCGAGGAAGAACTTCGTGCTGCCCGAGGTGGCGGCCTGCACCAGCGCCTGGCGGTGGACTTCGCGCTTGAGCACCGGCAGGCAGTAATAGTGCGGCCGCAGCCCGCCCTGGAAGATCGCGTTGCGGTTGTACAGCAGGTGGTGCGCGGTGACGGTGGCGGCGGTGTGCGCATCGGCCTGCGCCACKTACTGCGCCGCCTCGCGCGTGGTGATGTGCTCGAACACCACCTTCAGTTCGGGAAAGTCGCGGCGCAGCGGCTGCATCACGGTGTCGATGAAGACCGCCTCGCGGTCGAACACGTCGACCGCCGGGTCGGTGACCTCGCCGTGCACCAGCAGCAGCAGGCCTTCGCGCTGCATCGCTTCGAGCGTCCTGTACGTCTTGCGCAGGTCGGTCACGCCGGCGTCGCTGTTGGTGGTGGCACCGGCCGGGTAGAGCTTGAGCGCGACGACGCCGGCCTCCTTGGCCCGCTTGATCTCGTCGGGCGGCAGGACGTCGGTGAGGTACAGCGTCATCAGCGGCTCGAAGGCCGCCCCTTCGGGCAGCGCCGCGAGGATGCGTTCGCGGTAGKCGACGGCCTGGGCGGCGGTGGTGACCGGCGGGCGCAGGTTGGGCATCACGATCGCGCGCGCGAACTGGCGCGCGGTGTCGGGCAGCACCGCGGCGAGCGCGGCGCCGTCGCGCAGGTGCAGGTGCCAGTCGTCGGGGCGGGTGAGGGTCAGGGATTCGGTCATCGGGCGATTTTCTCATTGCCCTGCTGCGCCGGCGCCTAGACTAGGTCGTGCCGCCCTTCCCTGCAAGGGCGCTCGAGGAGATCGCGATGAACACCCCGTTCCCGAGCACGCACGCCACCTGCATCCTGCCGGTCAAGGACATGGCCAGGGCACGCCGGTTCTACGAGACCGTCCTGGGGCTGGAGGCGCTGGGCGGCAAGCCGGATGGCAAGTTCGTCTACCGCTGCGGCGGCACCGAGATCGCACTGTTCCCGAAACCCGAAGGCACGAAGGCGCAGCACACGGCGCTGAGCTTCCGCGTCGACGAGATCGGGACGGCGGTCGCCGAGCTGTCGGGGCGCGGCGTGCAGTTCGCAGACTACGACCTGCCCGGGCTGAAGACCACCGACCACGTCTGCGTGCTCGGCTCCGAGAAGGCGGCCTGGTTCGAGGACCCGGAAGGCAACATCCTCTGCCTGCACCAGGACCTGTAGCCCGGACTCAGTGCTGAAGGATCTTCGAGAGGAAATCCTTCGCGCGCGGGGTGCGCTCCTCGGGCTTGCCGAAGAAGCTGTCCTTGGTGCAGTCCTCGACGATCTTGCCGGCGTCCATGAAGATCACGCGGTTGCTGACCTTCTTCGCGAAGCCCATCTCGTGCGTGACGCACATCATCGTCATGCCTTCGTTGGCCAGCTGCACCATCACGTCCAGCACCTCGCCGACCATCTCGGGGTCGAGCGCCGAGGTGGGTTCGTCGAACAGCATCACGATCGGGTCCATGCTGAGCGCGCGGGCGATCGCCACGCGCTGCTGCTGGCCGCCCGACAGCTGGCCCGGGAACTTGTCCTTGTGCGCGCTCAGGCCCACGCGGTCGAGCATCTTCATGCCGCGCACCTTGGCGTCTTCGGGCTTGCGGTTCAGCACCTTGATCTGCGCGAGCGTCAGGTTCTCGGTGACGGTGAGGTGCGGGAACAGCTCGAAGTGCTGGAACACCATGCCGACACGGCTGCGCAGCTTCGGCAGGTTGGTCTTCGGGTCGGAGATCGAGATGCCGTCGACGACGATGTCGCCCTTCTGGATCGGCTCCAGCGCGTTGACCGTCTTGATCAGCGTCGACTTGCCCGAGCCCGACGGGCCGCACACCACGACGACCTCGCCCTTCTCGATGCTGGTCGTGCAGTCGGTCAGCACCTGGAAGCTGCCGTACCACTTGGAAACGTTGTTGATCTTGATCATGGGAAGTCCCCCTGCGGGTTCAGCGGATGATGGCGATCTTCTTCTGCAGGCGACGCACGAGCATCGACAGGCTGAAGCAGATGATGAAGTAGACGACGGCGACGGCGAGGTAGGTCTCGACCGGGCGGTTGAAGTTCTTGCCGGCGACCTCGAAGCCCTTCAGCAGGTCGTAGGCACCGATCGCGTAGACCAGCGAGGTGTCCTGGAACAGGATGATGGTCTGCGTCAGCAGCACCGGCAGCATGTTGCGGAAGGCCTGCGGCAGCACGATCAGCTGCATGGTCTGGCGGTAGGTCATGCCGACCGCGTAGCCGGCGTACACCTGGCCGCGCGCCACGCTCTGGATGCCAGCCCGCATGATCTCCGAGTAGTAGGCGGCCTCGAACACCGTGAAGGTGATGATGGCCGACAGCTCGGTGCCAAGTGCGCGCCCGATCAACAGCGGGATCAGCAGGAAGAACCACAGGATCACCATCACCAGCGGGACCGAACGCAGCGTGTTCACGTAGAACGCCGCCGGCATCACCAACCACTGCTTGCCCGACAGCCGCATCAGCGCGATGAGCGTGCCCAGCACGATGCCACCGACCATCGCGACCAGCGTCAGCTGGACCGAAAAGATCAGCCCCTTGGTGAAAAAAGCGGAGGCGACTTGCCAGGACAGGAATGAATAGTCGAGATTCAGGTTCATTTCCCGCTCCCCATCATGCCGGGGATCCGGACCTTGTTTTCCAGGAACAAGGCCAGACGGTTGATGGAAAAGGCAGACACGAAGTACAGGCCCGTCACCGCGAGATAGATTTCAATCCCGCGCGACGTCTCTTCCTGTGCCTGCATCGCAAACATCGTCAGTTCGGTGATGCTGACGGCAAACGCCACCGACGAGTTCTTGATGATGTTCATCGACTCGCTGGTCAGTGGTGGGACGATGATGCGAAACGCCATCGGCAGCAGCACATATCGATAGGTCTGCGGCAGCGTGAGGCCC
>NZ_JBFUFQ010000364.1:0-3831 GCF_056403355.1 Rhizobacter sp. P2_H3
CTTGGAGACGACCTGCGGGCGGCCCGTCTTCATGTCGACGTGGGTGGCCCAGTTGACCTGCGGGTCGTACTTTTCGGCGACCAGCAGCGCACCCGTCACGCGGTCCATCGTGTAGGCGAAGCCGTTGCGGTCGAAGTGCACCAGCGCCTTGGTCGGCTTGCCCTTCACGTCGATGTCGGCCAGGATCATCTCGTTGATGCCGTCGAAGTCCCACTCGTCGAACGGCGTCATCTGGTAGACCCACTTGGCCATGCCGGTGTCGACGTCACGCGCGAAGATGGTCATCGACCACTTGTTGTCGCCCGGCCGCTGCGACGGATTCCAGGTCGACGGGTTGCCGGTGCCGTAGTACATCAGGTTCAGCGCCTTGTCGTAGCTGTACCAGCCCCAGGTGGTGCCGCCGCCGGTCTTCCACTGGTCGCCCTTCCAGGTCTTGACCGACGAATCCTTGCCCACCGGCGCCATCGCGCCGTTGGTCCAGGTCATGGTCTTGTCGGGGTCGACCAGCATCTCGGCGTCGGGGCCGACGCTGTAGCCCTTCCAGGCCAGCTTGCCGTCCTTCAGGTTGTAGGCCGCGATGAAGYCGCGCACGCCCCATTCGCCACCGCTGATGCCGGTKATGACCTTGTCCTTGAAGATGTGCGGCGCATTGGTGTTCACCGCACCCAGCTTCGGGTCGCCGTTCTTCACGCTCCACACGACCTTGCCGGTCTTGGCGTCGAGCGCGAGCAGCATGCTGTCGGCCTGCTGCAGGATGATCTTGCCTTCGGCATAGGCCAGCCCGCGGTTCACGGTGTCGCAGCACATCTGCGGGATCACCGCCGGGTCCTGCTTCGGCTCGTACTTCCAGAGGATCTTCTGGCTGTCGAGGTCGATCGCGAAGACCTTGTTCGGGAACGGCGAGTGCAGGTACATGGTGCCGTCGATCACGAGCGGCGAGCCCTCGTGGCCGCGCAGCACGCCGGTGGAGAAGGTCCACGCGACCTGCAGCTTGCCGACGTTGCCGGTGTTGATCTGGTTGAGCTTGCTGTAGCGCTGGTTGTACATGTCACCAGCCTGCATCGCCCAGTTCTTGGAGTTCGCGATGTTCTTCTCCACGTCTGCATTGGCCATTGCCAACGGCGGCAGAGCAAGCAACACCATGCCCAAATGACGCCAGATGCGCCACCTTGACTGACCGGAATTTCGCATCGAAGTCTCCTGTTTTATGAAGTGAGCAGAGTCCGGTCGCGAGAACCCACCAACCCAGCGACCCACGGAACTCGGCAAAGGACTCCAACCGCAAGTTTTGCGCCCATGCGCCCTCCAGGGATTGCCCGAAGAGGGAAAACCCAGGTTTCGCTCCGCGCCCGTGACGGTGATGTTCCGGAATTGAAATCGCGCTGACACCTTGCGCCGAATTCGTGGCATCCACGTTCGGCACAGAGTGTTTCAGGGCCGCGCCGCGGCGTGACGGAGATGGATCAACGCCCGGGGGCGCGATGGCGTTGCACTGCAGCATGGCGTGGGCCCGCGTATTGCTGTATTCCTGCTTCATGACCCTCGCGACGCACCCCTCGACGATGCTGCGGACCACCGGCCTGACGAAGCGCTATGGCGATCGCGCCGCGCTCAAGTCGTTGTCGCTGAGCGTCGGGGCAGGACAGTTCGTCGCGCTGCTGGGCCCGAACGGCGCCGGCAAGTCGACCTTGTTCCAGCTGCTGACCGGCCTGTTCGCGGCCGACGAAGGCGAGGTCGAGGTGGCCGGCCATTCGCTGCGCCGTGCGGCCGCCTCGGCGCTGCGCCAGATCGGCGTCGTGTTCCAGCAGATCTCGCTCGACCTTGACCTCAGCGTGCGCCGCAACCTGCTGTTCCAGGCCGACCTGCACGGCCTGCCGCGCCGGCTGGCGCGCGAGCGCATCGATGCCGGCTGCGCGCGGCTGGGCCTGGGTGGCGAGCTCGACCGCAAGGTGCGCGAGCTGTCGGGCGGCAACCGCCGCAAGGTCGAGCTGGTGCGCGCCGGCCTGCACCACCCGGCGGTGATGCTGATGGACGAGGCGACCGTCGGGCTCGACCCGAAATCCCGCCAGGACCTGCTGGCGGCCCTGCGCAGCGACGTGCAGGAGCGCGGCGTCTGCGTGCTGTGGGCGACGCACTGGGTCGAGGAAGCGGTGGCCGCCGACCGCGTGCTGGTGCTGCACCGCGGCACGCTGCTGGCCGATGGCTCGCCGGCCGAGGTGACGAGCGCGCTCGGAGAACCGACCCTGGAGGCGGGATTCATTGCCCGCACGGCCTGATGAACCTCACACCCCCCACCGTTCGCCCTGAGCAGGGACTGAGCCAGTCGAAGTCCCGTCCGTCGAAGGGTTGTGCCCGGCGCGCGCAGGGCCTTCGGCAGGCTCAGTCTCACCCTTCGACAAGCTCAGGGCGAATGGGATCTCTTTGCCGCCACCTTGGCGCCGCCTGGGCGCTGATCGCTTGCTGCACTGCCGCATCGGCGCAGGGCACCGCCTACGTGTCGAGCGAGAAGGACGATGCGCTGACGGTGATCGACCTCGCGACGCTGACGGTGAAGGGCACCGTGCCCACCTGCAAGCGCGGCCGGCACATCCAGCTCACGCCCGATCGCAAGATCATGGTGGCCTGCACCGACGCCAACGCGGCCGACGTGATCGACCCGGCCACCGGCAAGTCGCTGCGCCGCGTGCCGCTGGGCGACGAGCCGGAGGCGTTCGATCTCTCGCCCGACGGCAAGACCGTCTACGTGTCGAACGAGGACGCCGGCGAGGCCAGCTTCATCGACGCCGCCAGCGGCAGGAAGCTGCAATCGATCAAGGTCGGCCAGGAACCCGAGGGCGTGAAGGTCAGCGCCGACGGCAAGACGCTGTACGTGACCTCCGAGGTCGCGAGCCTGATCCACGTGATCGACGTGGCCAGCGCGAAGATCACCAGCAACGTGAAGGTCGGCAAGCGGCCCCGCCGCATGGCGCTCACGCCCGACGGCAAGGAGCTGTGGGTGACCAACGAACTGGGCGCAAGCATCAGCATCATCGCGACGGCCACGCACACCGTCACCGCCACCATCCCGCTGGAAGTGAAGGGCGCCCGCGCGACCGACATCACGCCGGTCGGCATCCTGATGTCGCGCGACGGCAAGCGCGCCTTCGTTGCGCTGGGCAAGGCCAACCACGTCGCCTTCATCGACGTGGCGAGCCGCAAGACCACGAACCTGGTGCTGGTGGGCAAGCGTGCCTGGAACGTGGCGATCGACAAGGCCGAGGCCCGGCTGTTCGTCGTCAACGGGCTGAGCGATGACGTGACCGTGGTCGACGTGGCGGGCGCCAAGGCGATCAAGAGCATCCCGGTGGGCCGCGTCCCGTACGGCGTGGCGATCGTCGAATGACACGCGGCCTGGCCTGCAGCCTTGTCACGCTGATGTTGTGCGCTGCCACCGCGTCGACCGCCGCAGCCGCCACGCTGAAGGCCACGCTGATCGTGCCGGGCGACGACCTGCGGCTGGAACGCTCGCGGCTGGAGCGCGCCTACCTGGGCCACACCGGTGGGCCGGCCGCCGACGGGCTGCAGGTGGCGCTGGACGAGGGCAGGTTCGAGCTCGAGGCGGCCGGCGCCGCGGTGGCGCTGAGCGTGGTGAATGCCGACACGCCCGACGCCGCGCGCGCCGCCGCGCAGGCGGCCGAGAAGGCCGGCGCGGCCATCGTGCTGACCGACCTGGGCACCGACGCCACGCTGGCGGTGGCCGACGCGGTGAAGCTGCCGGTGCTGAACCTGGGCGACGCCGCCGACCGGCTGCGCCAGCAGGATTGCCGCGCGCGGCTGTTCCACCTGATCCCC
>NZ_JBFUFQ010000365.1:0-3783 GCF_056403355.1 Rhizobacter sp. P2_H3
GCTCGGCCTGAACCCGAGCGTCAATGCGGTGGCCACCGTGATCATCGTGATCGTCGCCATCTGCGTCGCGGCGGCCAGCCTCTACATCGCGCGCGCCGAGCGGCGCCGCCTCCAGGAAATGAACGCGGCGCAGCGTGGCGCCTGACACCAGAACACCCCGAATCCAACCCCGAGGAGAAAACCGATGAAGTTCGCGAAGCTCTCGACCCTGGCGCTGGCCGTCGCCGCTGCATGGGCAGCCCCCGCCCAGGCGCAGTCGAACAAGGAGTTGATGGACGAGCTGAAGGCGATGAAGCAGCGCATCGCCGACCTCGAGAAGAAGCTCGCGGAGAAGTCGGGCCCCGACGGCAAGCCCGCCGAGAAGCAATGGGGCATGACCCCCGAGCAGGTGCAGGAGTTCAACCGCATCGCCATCAAGACCGAGGCGCTCGAAGACGGGATGGAAGCCCAGGGCCTGAAGGGCCTGAAGATCAGCGGCTACTTCGACCCGAGCTACATCTACAACAAGAACCAGCACCGCGCCGGCTTCCAGTTCCTGAACCGCGTCTCGGACGACGGCTACAACTACGACAACTCCTACTTCGGCGTCGCGAGCCTCGATTTCCAGAAGGAGATGGAAGGCGGCACCAAGTGGCGCCTGACGCTGATGCCCAACCGCGGGGCCGGCTCGATCGCCGACCCGGACGGCAACAGCATCGTGCACGAGGCCTCGGTGTCGATCCCGCTCGGCGACCTGCAGACCCGCTTCATCGCCGGCCAGATCCCCGACTGGTCAGGCTACGAGTACGTGCAGCCGACGCAGACCAAGCTGGTCACGCGCGGCCTGCTGCTCGACTTCACCGAGCCGACCGCCTACACCGGCGCCGGCATGGAGTTCATCCGCGGCAAGTGGGACACCAAGCTGCTGATCGCCAACTACAACAAGACCAAGCAGGGCGCCAACCAGAAATCGCCGGTGTTCGCCTACCGCGTCGACTACTCGAAGGGCGAGTTCAACGGCTTCGGCTTCGCCGGCGTGCATGGCAAGGTCGCCAACTTCTCCGAGAGCGCGATCGACCCGACCACCCTCGAGGTGATCCCGCAGGACGATTCCCGCCTCGACCTGTTCGAGATCGATGGCTACTTCATCCGCGGCGACTGGACGGTGCAGGGCCAGGTCGGCTTCGGCCGGCAGCGCAATGCCTCGATCGTGCCGGCCGCCGACGGCAGCCTGCGCGACGCGCAGTGGTGGGGCCTGTCGGCGCTCGCGGCCTACAAGTTCGAGCCGCGCTTCGAGGGCGTGGTGCGGGCCGACTACATCAACAACAAGAAGAACGGCGGCGGGCTGCTGCAGTACTCGGTGGCCGACGACCGCAACGGCATCGGCCCGGATCCGGCGCTGGGCTGCGCCCCGGGCGCGCTGGTCGACGGCTGCGACGACGGCGCGAACCGCTATGCGCTGGCGGTCGGCTTCAACTACCTGTGGACCCGCAACACGACCCTGAAGGCCGAATACCGGCTCGATCGCGCGACACTGCCGGTGTTCCTGGACACCGGCGACGGCAGCTACAAGAAGAGCAACCACCTGCTGGGCGCGTCAGTCGTGGTGTCGTTCTGATCAAGGTCCTGACGAAGGAGACAGCATGAGCTCGATCGACTGGGCAGCACGCGTGGCCGCATTGCAATTCGACGGCCGCGCCGTGATCAACGGCCAGCGCGTCGCGGCACAGGACGGCGAGACCTTCGGCTGCGTGTCGCCGCTCGACGGCCGCACCCTCACGCAGGTGGCGCGCGGCCGGGCGGCCGACATCGATGCCGCGGTGGCCTCGGCACGCCGCGCCTTCGACGACGGCCGCTGGTCGCGCAAGGCGCCGGCCCAGCGTAAGAAGGTGCTGCAGCGCTTTGCCGAGCTGATCCTCGGCGCGAAGGAAGAGCTGGCCCTGCTCGAGACGCTCGACATGGGCAAGCCGATCAAGTACAGCCTGAGCGTCGACGTGCCCTCCACCGCGCGCTGCATCGCCTGGTATGCCGAGGCGGTCGACAAGGTCTACGACGAGATCGCGCCGACGCCGCAGAGCGCGCTGGCGCTGATCACGCGCGAGCCGATGGGCGTGATCGGCGCGATCGTGCCGTGGAACTACCCGATGATCATGGCCTCGTGGAAGCTCGGCCCGGCGCTCGCTGCCGGCAACAGCGTGGTGCTGAAGCCGAGCGAGAAATCCCCGCTGACCGCCCTGCGCCTGGCCGAGCTCGCGCTGCAGGCCGGGCTGCCCGAGGGCGTGTTCAACGTGGTGCCGGGCTACGGCCACGAGGCCGGCGAGGCGCTCGCGCTGCACATGCAGGTCGATGCGATCGGCTTCACCGGCTCGACGCGCGTGGGCCGCAAGATGCTCGACTACGCCGGGCGCAGCAACCTGAAGCGCGTCTACAACGAGCTCGGCGGCAAGTCGGCCTTCATCGTGTTCCCCGATTTCGACGACCCGGTGCGCGCCGCGCAGACGGTGGCCGGCAGCATGTTCTTCAACCAGGGGGAATCGTGCAACGCGCCGTCGCGCGTGTTCGTGCACGAGAGCATCGCCGACGACTTCGTGAAGACGGTGACGGCCGAGGCGCCGAAGTACCGGCCGGGCAACCCGCTCGATGCCACCACCGAACTGGGCGCGCTGGTCGACGACACCCAGCTGCGCACGGTGCTGGGCTACATCGATGCCGGCCAGAGCGAAGGCGCGCGGCTCGCCGCCGGCGGGCGGCAGGTGCGGCAGGACAGCGGCGGGTACTTCGTCGAGCCGACGGTGTTCGACGGCGTCGCCAACACGATGAAGATCGCGCGCGAGGAGATCTTCGGGCCGGTGCTGTCGGTGATCCGCTTCAAGACCGAGGAAGAAGCGATCGCGATGGCCAACGACAGCGCGTACGGGCTGCAGGCCAGCGTGTGGAGCAGCAACATCAACCGCGCGCACCGCGTGGCGCGGGCGCTGCGCGCCGGCACGGTGCACGTCAACCAGTATGACGAGGACGACATCACGGTGCCGTTCGGTGGCTTCAAGCAGAGCGGCAACGGGCGCGACAAGTCGCTGCATGCGTTCGACAAGTACACCGAGCTGAAGACCACGTGGATCCGGATTGACTGATGAATCCCGGATTGGCATCCGGGCTACGGAGGATTCGATGAATCACTCTCTCAACGAACAGCTGATGGCCCGCAAGGCCGCGGCCACGCCGCGCGGTGTCGGCGTGATGGGCACCTTCTTCGCCGACCATGCCGAGAACGCCGAGCTGTGGGACGTCGAAGGCCGGCGCTTCCTCGACTTCGCCGGCGGCATCGCGGTGATGAACACCGGCCACCGCCACCCGAAGGTGGTCGCCGCGATCGAGGCACAGCTCAAGCGCTTCACCCACACCTGCTACCAGGTCGTGCCCTACGAGGGCTACATCGCGCTGGCCGAGCAGCTCAATGCGCTGACGCCCGGCCGCCATGCGAAGAAGACCGCCTTCTTCAGCACCGGCGCCGAGGCGATCGAGAACGCGATGAAGATCGCCCGCGCCCACACGAAGCGGGCCGGCGTCATCGCGTTCGGCGGCGCGTTCCACGGCCGCAGCCTGTTCGCCGTCGCGCTGACCGGCAAGGTGCAGCCGTACAAGGCCGGCTTCGGCCCCTTCCCACCCGAGATCTACCACGCGCCCTTCCCCGCCGAGGGCACGAGCCTCGCCGACACGCAGAAGGCGCTGCAGCACCTCTTCAAGGCCGACATCGAGCCCTCGCGCGTGGCAGCCATCGTGTTCGAGCCGGTGCAAGGCGAAGGC
>NZ_JBFUFQ010000366.1:0-3758 GCF_056403355.1 Rhizobacter sp. P2_H3
GCGCCGATGTGCCGGCCGCCGGCACGCTGCTGCCGGTCAGCCAGCGCATCACCGCCGGCCGCGTGCCGGGCGAGCTGCAGCCCGGCACCGCGGCGCGCATCTTCACCGGCGCGCCGATCCCGCCCGGCGCCGATGCCGTCGTGATGCAGGAGCAGTGCGAGGCGCTCGGCGACCAGGTGCGCATCAACGAAGTGCCGAGGCCCGGCCAGTGGGTGCGCCGCCGCGGCGAGGACGTGCAGGAGGGCAGTACCGTGCTGACGCAAGGCCTGCGCCTGACGCCGCAGGCGCTCGGGATGGCGGCCTCGGTCGGGGCGGCGACGCTGCCGGTGATGCGCCGGCCGCGCGTCGCGCTGTTCTCCACCGGCGACGAGCTGGTGATGCCGGGCGAGCCGCTGCGCCCCGGCGCGATCTACAACTCCAATCGCTACACGCTGCGCGCGCTGATCCAGGCGCTGGGCGGCGAGGTGACCGACCTCGGCATCGTGCCGGACCGGCTCGACGCGACGCGCGACGCGCTGGTGCGGGCGGCACGGGGGCACGACCTGATCGTCACCAGCGGCGGCGTGTCGGTCGGCGAAGAAGATCACCTGCGCCCTGCCGTGCAGGCCGAAGGGCGGCTCGACCTGTGGCAGATCGCGCTCAAGCCGGGCAAGCCGCTCGCGTTCGGCAGCGTGCGGCGTGGCGCTTCCTCCGGCGCGGGCGAAGCCTGGTTCATCGGCCTGCCGGGCAACCCGGTGTCGAGCTTCATCACCTTCCTGCTGGCGGTGCGGCCGGTGCTGCTGCGGCTGCAAGGGGCCGCGGCCGGGATGCCGGCCGGTGTGCCGATGCGCGCCGATTTCGCATGGCCGAAGCCGGACCGGCGCCGCGAGTTCCTGCGCGTGCGCCGCACGGCCCAGGGCGGGCTGGACCTGTTCCCGAACCAGGGCTCGGGCGTGCTGAGCTCCGCGGTGTGGGGCGACGGCTTGGTCGACAACCCACCCGGCCAGGCGATCGCGGTGGGCGACACGGTGCGCTACGTGCCGTTCTCGGAGTTGCTCGCATGAAGCTGCGTGTCCGCTATTTCGCGTCGCTGCGCGAGTCGCTGGGCAGCGGCGAGACGCTGGAGCTGCGAGACGGCGTCGACGTGGGCGCGGCGCGCGACGCGCTGATCGCGCTTGACGCGCGCCACGCGGCGGCGCTGGCGCGAACCCGGGCGGTGCGCTGCGCGCTCGACCAGGTGCTGTGCGACGAAGCCGCGCGGTTGCACGACGACGCCGAGCTGGCCTTCTTTCCGCCGGTGACCGGAGGCTGACATGGGCTCCACGCGCGTCTCGATCCAGACCGGAGACTTCGACCTCGGTGCCGAGGTGGCCCGCCTGCGCGCCGGTGACGGTGGCGTCGGCGCGGTGGTCGCGTTCGTCGGCACGGTGCGCGACCGCAGCGACGGCGCTGACGTGAGCCGCATGGAGCTGGAGCACTACCCCGGCATGACCGAGACCTCGATCGACGCGATGATCGATGCGGCGCTGGCCCGCTTCGACATCCGCGCCGCGCGCGTGATCCACCGCGTCGGCGTGCTCGATGCGCAGGACCAGATCGTGCTGGTGGCCGTCACGTCGGCGCACCGCGGCCAGGCCTTCCAGGCCTGCGAGTTCCTGATGGACTACCTGAAGACGCAAGCCCCGTTCTGGAAGAAGGAGCACACGCCGCAGGGCGCGCGCTGGGTCGATGCCCGCAGCCACGACGATGCCGCGCTGCAGCGCTGGGGCATCGCGAGCGGAAACCTCGCGCCATGACGACCGGCGTCGGTGCGGGCATCACGTGGCTGCAGGTGCTGGCCGTCGCCACCGGCGCGGTCTTCGGCGCGCTGCTGCGTTGGTGGGCCGGGCTGTGGCTGAACGCGCAGTGGGCGGGTTTTCCGCTCGGCACGCTGCTCGTCAACTGTGCCGGCGGGCTGCTGATCGGCATCGCGCTGTACTGGTTCCAGCGCAGCCCGAACGAGCTGCTGCGGCTGCTGGCGGTGACCGGCTTCCTCGGCGGGCTGACGACCTTCTCGTCGTTCTCCGGCGAATCGCTCGCGCTGATCCAGCGCGACGAATGGGTGCTCGCCATYGGCCACACGCTGGCCCACGTGCTGGGCTCGCTCGCGTGCGCCGGCCTGGGATATCGGCTCGCGCGCCTCGCACTCGCCTGATCCCTCCAGATCGACCTCTGCTGCTTTGCAGACGGGTTCTGCATCATTTGACGACAAAGCCTGGTTACGATTTGTTTCCTTCGGTGGACTCAAATAGCAGCAGAGGTGGATCCAGTGACAGCAGCGACGACGGTGCGGCGACGGCTGAGCGTGCTTGCGCAGTCCGTGAACGTGCAGGACATGCTGAAGGTCGAGGTGTTCCTGCGGCTGGCCCAGGGCCGGCTGCGCTGCGACTGGCAGGTCTCGACCACCGGCGAAGCCCACCTGCTGCTGCTGGGCGGCGACGAACCCACCACCATCCCCGGCCTGCTCGACGACCCGGTCTCCCAGCTGCAACTGGTCGACGGGCCCGGCACTTCCCTTCCAGCGTCCCATGCCGACGGCCACCAGGTGCTGACCCGGCCGCTCCAGTACGACGCCTTCGTCGATGCGCTGCTGGCGGTCGAAGACAAGCTGCTGCCGAAGTTGCCTTCCGCGGCCCCGGCCCCGATGGTGCCGGCCACCGCGGGCGGCCGCCAGCCCTGGTCCACCGGCAGCTTTCGGCTGAGCCGCTGGCCGTCGGCCGGCCTGCTGCAGCCGCACCGCTACGGTGTGCGGCTGGCCACCTTCCTGTCGGTGCGCCCGGTGACGCTCGACGAACTGGCCCGCCTGTGCAACGTCGACAGCGCCGAGTGCGCGAGGTTCGTCGACGCGATGGGCCATGCCGGCCTGCTGAGCCTCGCGGCCCGCGTGGCGCCGCAGTCGCGCGGGGTGCCCGCCGCAGCCGGYGCGCCGGGTGAGCGTAGCGTGGCGCCAGCGGCCGATGCGGGCCTGGTCTCCCGCCTGCGCCGCACGCTCGGCATCAGCAACAAGGGCTCGACATGAAGGACCCCAAGATCGTCTTCACCGGCACGCCCGGTGCGGGCAAGACCACCGCGATCGCGGCACTCAGCGACACGCCGCCGGTCACCACCGACGTGCGCAACACCGATCCCTCGCTCGCGAAATCGCACACCACCGTGGGTCTCGATTTCGGCCAGGTCGACCTGGGCGACGGCCAGGTGGTGCGGCTGTTCGGCACGCCGGGGCAACTGCGCTTCGAATTCATGTGGCAGATCCTCGCCGCCGACGCGCTGGCGCTGGTGATCCTGATCGACAACTCGCGGCCCGATCCGCTGAGCGACCTGGTCGACTACCTCGATGCCTACGGCACGCTGCTGCCGTCGATGAACGCCGTGATCGGCGTCGGCCGCACGCTCGAATGCCCGCTGCCGACGCTCGACGAGTTCAGCGACATCGTCGGCGAGCGCGGGCTGGTCGTGCCGGTGCTGGCCGTCGACGTGCGTGAGCGCGACGACGTGCTGATGCTGCTCGACGTCGTGCTGGCCCAGGTCGAAGCGCGCGTCGACCTGGGTGTCGAGGCCACACAGGAATGACSATGGACCGAAACGAGATGACCCGCCATGCCCAACTGGCGGCGGAAGCCTTGATGGCCGACGTGAGCGGCGCGCGCGCCGTGCTGGTGGCCACGCCGGACGGCTTCGACCTGGCGCATGCCGGCGCCTTGCCGCTGGATGCCAGCCGGCTGGCCGCGATGGTCAGCTCG
>NZ_JBFUFQ010000367.1:0-3740 GCF_056403355.1 Rhizobacter sp. P2_H3
ATCGCCACCAGCAGCGCGCGCGGCTGGCTGCGCGACACCCACACGCCGGCCTCGACGCGCGGCCCGCCCGACGGCAGCAGCGTCTCGGCCAGCCGCGCCATCTCGCCGGTCGGGTCGCGCCACAGCAGCGGCTTGATCCACGCGCCGGCCGGCGTGCCGAGCATCGACGTGGTGTCGGCGATGCCGTCGCGCAGCCCGTCGACGCTGAAACGCTGCGCATCGACCGCCGGGCTCAGCAGGTAGCGGTGGGCCATCAGCAGCTCGCCGACGGCCTTCGGTGAATCGAGGTGGTCGCCGTTGCYGACGCTGTCGAACGCGCCGCTCGCGCGCAACGCGGTCGCGAGGCCGCGCGAGGCATCGCCGCGCAGCGCCGCATCGCCGCCGCGCACGCCGACCAGCATCACGCGCGCGGTCACGCCATGGCGCAGCTGCTCCAGCAGCACGCGCTGCTCGGCACTCGGCGACGACGGCAGGAAGGCCGACAGGTCGGCGACGTAGGTGGCGCGCGCGGCGAGCCAGGCGCCGATCAGCATGGCCGCGAGCCACACCCACACGGCGGGCCGGCGCAGCGCCTGGATCCTCATGGAACGCGGCTCTCGACGATCTTCATCGTCGAGCGGTCACCGCCGGCGAGCTGCACCTGCACCTCGGTCAGCGCGGCGCGCACGCCGCTCACCGTGACGCGCGCGACCTGCTCGCGCAAGCGCGGCTCGCGCGGCACCAGCTCGAGCGTCCACTGGTCAAGCGTGCCGCTGAACTGCGTCGTGAAGTGGCGGTCGAGCAGCTCGCGGTTGCCGGTCAGCGTGCCGCGCACCGCCTCGACCAGCACCTGCGCCTCGGGCACGGTGTCCAGCGGCACGCTGCGGCTGCGGCTGCCCTGGCTCATCGTCAGCGTGTTGCCGGCGACAGCGAGGCGCTCGCGGCGCGGCTTCAGCGTCTCGCGCACGAAGGTGTCGGGGGCCGCGAAGCTGAGGCGGCCGGACGATTCGAGCGTGCGCGTCATGTCCTGCAGCGTCACCTGGCGCGTCTCGGTGAACGTGGCCTCGCCGGACTTGACGCCGGCCAGCAGCGTGAGCAGGCCGCCGAGGTCGGCCGGCGCGGCGGATGCCGCGAGCGGTGCCAGTACCAGCAGCAGGCACAGCGCACGCCGTCGAAGTTCAAGCCGCATGCGCATCCTCCGGGGCCCAGAAATCATAGAAATTGAACCAGTTCATCGGTTGCTCGCGGCACAGCGTTTCCAGTAGCGCCACGTAGCGGCGCTGCACATCGGCGATGGCCGCATCCTGCGCCTCCCGCCCCGCGGGCCGTTCGCTGAGGTCGGCCAGCGGCACGAAGCGCAGCTCGTAGCGGTTGCCTCCCAGGTACAGCCCGGTCATGAAGACGACCGGCCGGCGCAGCAGCGCGGCGAGCCGGAACGGGCCGTCGGAGAACGTGGCCTCGTCGCCGAGGAAGGGCAGCCGGTGGCTGACCGAGCGCGCCGATGCGGCACCGGGCAGGCTGCGGTCGCCGAGCAGGCCGGCGACGCCGCCGTCGTCGAGCCAGTTGCGCAGCTGCAGCATCGATTCGAGCTGCCCGAGCGCGATGATGTGCAGCGGCGTGTCCGGCGCGATCGCCTTCAGCGTGGCGTTGATCATCCGCGCATTGTCTTCGTACATCACCATCGCGACGCGCAGCCCGGCGCGCGACTGGCCGAGCGCACGCATCACCTCGAAGCTGCCGAGGTGCGCGCCGATCAGCAGCGCGCCCTGGCCGCGCGCGAGCACCGCGTCGAGGTGCTCGGTGCCCGCGATGCGGATGTCGAAGCCATCGAAACGTTGCTGCAGCAGGTAGACGCGGTCGAGCACGGTCGACGCGAACGCGTGCAGGTGGCGCAGCCGCTCGCCGAACGTGGGCGCGCGGCCCAGCACGCGCCGCAGGTACTGCGCCGAGGCGCGCGGCGCGGCGCCACCGAACCACAGGAAGTACAGCGCGATCGGGCCGAGCAGCAGCCGCGCGGCCGGGCGGCCGAGGCCGACCGCGATGCGCCGCATCAGCGTCAGCGCCCACAGGTTGCTGCGCTCGCGCTGGGCGATCCAGGTGCCGTCGGCAGGTGTCGTCATCGGGCCGCCGGCGACAGGTCGAAATGCCCGCTCGCGCAGCGCGTCGCCTGTCCGTCGACGACCTGGCCGACCTCGAAGCGCAGGCGTGTCGACGCCGCATCGACCGCATCCCATTCGATGCGCAGTTCGGCATCGGGCCCGACCGTCGCGACGAACTTGACGGCGCCTACCTGCAGCGGGTCGAGCGCGATGCCATGCGCGCGCACCGCCTCGACCACCTCGGCCAGCAGCAGCACGCCGGGCACGATCGGCCGGCCGGGAAAGTGCCCCGCGAAGGCCGGGTGCGAGGCCGCGATGCGCACGGTAGCGACGGGCATGGCGGGGGTGGCCTAGAGGTGCTCGGCCGCGAGCGCGGCCAAGCGCTGCGCCGGCAGCTTGCCGGTGGCATCGCGCGGCAGCGACGGCAGCAGCACGATGCGCCGCGGCAGCAGCACCGGGTCGAGCCGCAAGCGTAGCGCGGCGAGCAGCGCCTCGCGCGTCAGCGTGTCGGTGACGACGAAGGCCACCGGACGGGCGATGCCCTCGACGCTGTCGGCCGGCGGCAGCCAGAACGCGCCGTCGCGCACGCCGTCGATGCTGTTCAGCTGGAAATTGAGGTGCGACAGCGAGCTGCGCTTGCCGGCCACGTTGATCAGGTCGTTGCTGCGGCCGAGCAGCCGGAAGCACGTCGGCGACAGCACCTCCAGCACATCGGCGAGCTGCGTCGGCTCGGGCACGTGGCCGCCGCTGACGATGCTCTCGGCGCCGTCGCCGCTCAGCCGCACGCCGTCGTAGGCGAGCCAGTCGGCGCCTTCGGTGGTGCGGCGCGTCGCGACCTGGCCGGCCTCGGTGCAGCCGTAGATCTCGACCAGCGGCGCCTGCCACGCGGCCTCGGCCCGCGCGGCCATCTGCGGCGACAGCGGCGCGGTGGCCGACAGCACCAGGTCGAGCGGCGGCAGCGCGACGCCGGCATCGAGCAGCGTCTTCAGGTGGAACGGCGTGCTGACGAGCACGCGCGGCCGCGGCAGCTGCGCCAGCACCTCGGCGATGTCGGCCGGCAGCAGCGGCTTCTCGGCGGCGAACGACGCACCGCCCAGCATCGCGAGCAGCACCGTCGATTCGAAGCCGTACATGTGGTGCGGCGGCACGGTGCCCAGCAGGCTGACGCCGGCCAGGCTGTCGCGGCCCAGGTGGTGGGCGATGCGCGCGGCCTCGGCGCGGATGTTCTCGACCAGCAGGTCCCAGCGCTTGGCGTGCTGCGTCGGCTGGCCGGTGGAGCCGGAGGTCAGCACCTGCGCGACGATGGTGCCGGGGGCGAAGTGCGGCGTGTCGGTGACGGTGTCGGCGCGGCCCGGTGCGATGTCATCGAAGCTCAGCGAGGGCAGGGCGTGCGGTCCGGCACCGGCTTCGAGCAGGCCGTGCGTGCGCGGGAACAGGCCGAGCAGCCGCGCCACCATGTCCGGCGTGTGGTTCGGAGGCATCAGGTTGACGCGGCCGCGCAGCATCGCCGCGCCGAGCGACAACGCGAAGCGGTAGCGGTCGTTGCAGACGGCGAGCAGGGCGTCGCCGTCGGGCAGGTGGCCGGCCAGCGCGGCGGCGTCGGCG
Source organism: Rhizobacter sp. P2_H3 (assembly GCF_056403355.1). NCBI lineage: Bacteria > Pseudomonadati > Pseudomonadota > Betaproteobacteria > Burkholderiales > Sphaerotilaceae > Rhizobacter > Rhizobacter sp. P2_H3. Next base: position 3,684 of record NZ_JBFUFQ010000367.1, read on the forward strand.
AGGTACTGGCGGCGGCTGATCGGCACGCCGGCACGCCAGGCGAGCGGCGCGTCGAGC
>NZ_JBFUFQ010000368.1:0-3737 GCF_056403355.1 Rhizobacter sp. P2_H3
GGCGCCGCCCGCGCAGGATGGGGCCGCGGAGCGCGCGTCGGCGCAGGCCGTGGCGGTCGGTGCCGCGACGCTGCCCGACGGACGCTATGCGATCGCCGCCGCGCAGGGCGGCCAGTGCATGGAGGCGCTGCCGGCCAACGCCGACGGCACCCGCTTCCGGCAGGCGGCCTGCAACGGCGCGCCGGCGCAGGCCTACGACCTGAAGCGCCAGCCGGACGGCAGCGTCAAGCTGACGAATGCGGCCACCGGCCGGGTGGTGGACCTGAACGGCCAGTCCACCGCCGAGGGCGCGGTGATCCACCAGTGGACCGACAACGGCACCGTCGCACAGCGCTTCACGACGCAACTGGCGGCGGGCAACCGCTACAGCTTCGTCAACGTGGGCAGCCGCAAGTGCGTCAGCGCGGCGGGCGGTGCCGGCCTGCTTCAGGCGAGCTGCGACGGCCAGGCCGCGCAGCAGTTCCTGCTGTACCCGCAGGGCACCGGCGGCCGATCGGCGCTGGCGATCGGGCAGTACGCATTGCGCGCGATGCACTCCGGCCTGTGCCTGGACATCGCCGCCGCGAGCACGGCCGACAAGGCATCGGCGATCCAGGTGCGCTGCACCGGCGCGGCCAGCCAGCGTTTCGACCTGCTGCCGGTGGCCGACGGCAGCTACCGCCTGCGCAACGCCAACAGCGGCCGGGTGCTCGACATCGAGGGCATCTCCACCGTCAGCGGCGCGCGCCTGCAGCAGTATTCCGACAGCGGCGGCGCCAACCAGCACTTCAGCGCGACCGCAGACGGCGGCGCCTTCATGCTGAAGGCCCGGCACAGCGGCAAGTGCGTGGACGTGAAGGGCAACAGCACGGCGGTGGGCGCCGAGGTGCAGCAATGGGAGTGCGGCACCGGCAAGGGCAATCAGCAATGGCGGTTCGAGGCCGTGGGCGCGGCGGCGCCAGCCCCTGCGCCCGCTCCCGCGCCTGCGCCTGCGCCGGCACCCGCTCCGAGTCCTGCGCCGAGTCCTGCGCCGGCGCCGTCCCCCTCACCGGCACCCGCTCCGTCGCCTGCGCCGGCCCCTGCGCCCGCTCCCGCGCCTGCACCGGCACCGGCACCGGCACCGGCACCGGCACCGAACAGCCCGCTCGTGTTGCCGCTGGAGGTGCTGGGCAACGGCTCGCCGCAGGCGCCGGTCGTCGCCGAAGCCAGCCTCGCCGTCGATGCGCTGAAGCTCGCCGCCGTGAACCAGCTGTGGTTCCAGTGCCACCGCTGCGGCTTCTTCGGCGCGCCGGAGTTCGAGGCCACCACGCAGCCACCCACCAGGATCAAGGCGAGCGTGCGCGTGCTCGGCGGCGTGGCGGCGGCGCAGGCCGGCAGCATCCCGTGGGTCGACATCACCGATGCGACGATGAAGCTGGCCGATGCCGAGCGCGTGCAGGGCGGCCTGACGCGCGGCGGCCTGTACACCACGCGCATGAGCCTGGTGCTCGATGCCGCCGCCAAGGCGCGCCTCGTCGCCGGTGCCAACCGCGTGCAGTTCCGCTTCAACGGCACCGACGGCGAATCCAACGGCTACCGCATCGTCGACCTGCAACTGCAGGACGCGCAGGGCGCGAGCCTCGCGAGCAATGCGGTGCAGCACACCGACGTCAAGGCCGAGAAGGACGCCGGCCGCAGCTGGAGCGCCGACGTCACCGCCGGCGACGCGCTGTGGCACGGCCAGGGCAGGCTGCTGAAGTCGACCATCGTCAACCGCGCGATCAAGGCGGCCTGCTCGTCGTGCCATGCCGAGGACGGGCGCGACCTGCAGTACTTCAACTACTCGAACAACGCCATCGTGCAGCGCGCGCGCTTCCACGGGCTCAGCGAGGCGCAGGGCAGGCAGATCGCCGCCTACATCCGTTACACCATGCAGTCGGTGCCGCATGCGAACGGCGCCGCACCGTGGAACCCGCCGTACCAGCCCGGCCCCGGGCTGGACAGCAAGCCGCTGGCCGAATGGGCGGCCGGCGCCGGCCTGGGTGCGGTGATCGAGAGCCCGGTGCAGGCGATGAAGGCGCTGTTCGGCAAGCCGCAGGACGGCAGTGCGTTGAACCTGAGCCAGGCCGACGTCGACCGCGTGATGGACGCCAACGCGACGCTGAACACCCGCGAAGGTGCGATGCCGCTGCAGTACCCGGACTGGAACGCGTGGCTGCCCACCATCCACCCGCTGGACGTGTGGCCCGCGGGCGGTGCCACCGGCTCGTTCGAGACCGGCGGCAAGTTCGCCAACGGCAGCATGAACCCGTACGCGACCTCGAAGCGGATCGCCACCTGGTTCGAATCGCACAGGAACCCGAACGGCGCCTTCGGCGACTGGAGCCACCTGCAGCCGGCCGAGCGGGCCGAGATCCAGGGCATCCTGCAGATGTCCGGCTTCGAGGCCTACAACTACCTGGGCGGCGGCCGCGGCAACCACATTGCTGCCTCGGGCGAGAACGGCGCGCAGGTCGGCGCGCGCAACCTGATGGCGCTGGCCTCGCCGGCCACCACGGCGGGCGACCCCGCCTCGTTCACCACCAACGCCTTCATCGAGCGTGCGGTGATGAGCATGCTGCACTGGAACGTGGTCAACCAGTGGCAGTGGGCGCAGCAATACGGGCTCGAGGGCAACCAGAAATGGTTCATCGGCGACTACGACAGCGCCGCGAAGACCTGGAAGGGCCGCGGCGAGGCGCGCGGCTGGCCGTTCAACACGGTGAGCGCGTTCTTCCTCGCGCCGCACATGCTGTACCAGGCCGACCAGGACGCCACCGGCAAGGTGACCCGCGAGTGGACCATGGCATGGGAAGCCGCGAACAAGATGGGCTCGTACTACCGCACCAACGCCTGGTACCAGATGCAGGTCAGCATCAACCCGGGCGGCCAGGGCGATTGGGTCAACTACTCGGTGGACTGGCCCTACCTGACCGGCTTCGACGACGTCCTGGCCAACGCGCTGGGCACCTCGACGCCGGCGCAGGCCAACTGGGCGCTGATGGCCAACATCCGGCTGCTGCAGGCGCGCATCAAGGGCGCGCAGTTCGTCAACAACGCGATCCCGCTGTACGTGCCGGGCGACACGCGCTCGATCATCCTGAACCGCGGCCGCTACAGCCGGGCGCAGACGCTGAAGCACCTGGTGCCGACCAATTTCATCGACACCGCGACGACGCAGGGCAACGGCAGCACGCCGTTCAAGAAGTTCGACCAGCTGCAGGCGGGCCTGCACCTGAAGGTCGTCAACGGCGCGATGCAGCAGTTCAACCAGCTGTTCACCGACACCGACCCGGCCCTGTGGCGGCGCTGCGATCCCAACAACATGGACCTGGGCGAACCCGAGCCGACCGCCGGCTTCGCGTTCTGCCTGGACCGCGCGAAGAAGCCGCTGGCCCCGGTGAACGGCGGCTACGCGATGAACTCGGTGGACTACCGCGTGCCGGCGGAGCAGAAGTCGCAGTACGGCATCTGGAAGATCACGCAGATGGGCGGTGACGCGCAGCGGCTGAAGAAGTGGAACGACTGGGTGCTGCGCGCCTGGCCTTGAACGAGAGAACCATGAAGAAGCAACTTTCCGACCTGTCGCGCGGCCGGCGCCTGGCGCGTGCGCGCGCGGCCACGCTGCTCGCATCGCTGACGATCGCGCTGGCCGCGTGCGGCGGCAAGGATGAGGACGGCGCGGCCGGCCCGCCGCCGACGCAGACGGATGCACCGTCTCCGGCGCCGGTGCCCGCACC
>NZ_JBFUFQ010000369.1:0-3732 GCF_056403355.1 Rhizobacter sp. P2_H3
GCGGCACACCGATGCCGGGTCTTCGCTGCTCAGGATCGTCGGCAGCAACGGGGCCAGACGCCGCGTGTCCGCCCGCAGCACCCGCTGCTTGATCGACGAAATCTGCGACGGGTGCATCGAGAAATTGCGCAGCCCCATCGCCAGCAGCAGGTCGGTGAACTCGGGGTCTCCCGCCATCTCGCCGCACACGCTGACGCCCTTGCCCGCCGCCCGCGCGTGGGCGATCGTCTGCGCGATCAGCCCCAGCACGGCCGGGTGCCACGGGTCGTAGAGGTGCGACACCGCCTCGTCGGCGCGATCGATCGCCAGCGTGTACTGGATCAGGTCGTTGGTGCCGATCGACACGAAGTCGAAGTGCTTCAACAGCAGCGGCAATGCGAGCGCCGCCGCCGGCACTTCGATCATCGCGCCCACCTCGACCGGGCCGCAGGGCCTGCCGGCATCCGCCAGTTGCTGCCGCGCCCTCTCCAGAGCCTCCAGGAACATCCGCACCTCACTGAGGTGCGCCACCATCGGCACGAGGATGCGCACCGGCCCGACGGCCGCTGCCCGCAGGATCGCCCTCAGCTGCTGCCTGAACATGCCGGGCTCGGAGAGACTCCAGCGGATCGCCCGCAGCCCGAGCGCCGGATTCAACGCATGCTCGTGGCGGAGTTCATTGACCGACATGCGATCGAGTTGCTTGTCGGCACCGATATCGACCGTGCGGATCGTCACCGGCAACCCTCGCATCGCCTCGATGGCCGCCCGGTACGCCTCGTACTGCTCGTCCTCGCCCGGCAGTTCGCTGCCGCGGTTCATGAACAGGAACTCGCTGCGGAACAGCCCCACACCGACCGCCCCCGCCTCCAGCGCCCCGATGGCGTCCACCGGCAGCTCGATGTTGGCCTGCAGCTCCACGCGCTCGCCATCCATCGTCACGGCCGGCGTGTGCCGCAACCGCGCCAGGCGATCCCGCTCGAGCCCGCTCTGGCGCTGCCGAAACCGGTATTCCTCCAGCACGATCGGCGACGGGTTGACGATCACCGCCCCGCAGTCGCCGTCGATCACCACCCAGTCGTCCTGGCGGATGATGTGACTCGCCTCGCGCGCCCCCACCACCGCCGGGATGTCCATGCTGCGCGCGACGATTGCGGTGTGCGAGGTCTTGCCGCCCACGTCGGTGATGAAGCCGGTGAAGATGCTCCGCTTGAATTGCAGCATGTCGGCCGGCGCGATGTCGTTCGCGACCAGCACCAGCGGGTCCTCGCCGCCGAAATCCCGCGGACTCACGCCCGGCGCCGGCGCGGAACCCGACAACGGCCCGCGCGCCATCGCACGCAGCAGCCGCTCGACCACCTGCTCCAGGTCGGCCTTGCGCTCGCGCAGGTAGTCGTCCTCCATCTCGTCGAACTGGCGCGCCAGCACCTCCAGCTGGGCCGACAGCGCCCACTCGCCGTTGTAGTGGCGCTCCTGGATCCAGTTCTTGGTGGCACCGGTCAGCGAGTCGTCGTGCAGCAGCATCAGGTGCACGTCGAGCAGCGCCGACAGCTCGCCCGGTGCGTCCGCCGGCAGTTCGCGCTGCAGCGTCGTCAACTCCTGCGCKACCGCATCGCGCGCCGTGCGCAGCCGCTCGATCTCGGAGTCGACCTGCGACGCCTCGATGAAATAGTGCGCGACGTCGACGCGGCTCGACGCGACCATCACCGCGCGGCCGATCGCGACACCCCGTGACACCGGCAATCCGAAGACCTGGAAGCTCATGCGGACGATCCTAGCAGCGCACGCCCCGCCCGCACGCGGGGAAACGCGCAATGTCATCGGCGCGTCATCCCGGTTTCATGGACGCGTCACCGTGCGGACCCACCATCTCGGGAGTTCACAGGAGAACGCCATGAGGGACCTGCCCCTGCCGACGATGCCTCTGTCCGATTTGCGTGGTGACACGTCCCGGAGGTCACTTCACGAAAGCTCACCCACTCCACAAGCGCGCCGGGTCGATGCTGCTCAGCTGGAAGTTGTTTGGGCACGCGATGAAGACGAAGTTCGCCAGGCGCAGCGCCTGAGGCACCTGGTCTTCGCCGAGGAGATGGGCGCACGCCTGAGCGTGCCGCACGGCTCGCCCGCCGGCCACGACATCGACATGTTCGACCCGTTCTGCGAGCACCTGCTGGTGCGCGCACCGGGCGAGGGCGGGGAGCCGGGGCCGGTGATCGGCACCTACCGCGTGCTGACGCCGGATTCCGCGCGCCGCATCGGCGGCCTGTACAGCGAGACCGAGTTCGACCTGACCCGCCTGCGCCCGCTGCGCTCGACGATGGTGGAGCTGGGCCGTTCCTGCGTGCACCCCGCCTGGCGCTCGGGCGGCGCGATCCTCGCGCTGTGGGGCGCGCTGGCCGAGTTCATGGTGCGCAACAAGCTGGACACGATGGTCGGCTGCGCGAGCGTCAGCATGCGCGACGGTGGCCACTTCGCCGCCAGCCTGTGGGAGCAGTTGCGCCACACGCACCTGGCGCCGATCGAACTGCAGGTGCGCCCGCGGCTCGCGCTGCCGGTCGACGAGCTGCAGCACGACCTGGTCGTCGAGGCGCCGGCGCTGATCAAGGGCTACCTGCGCTGCGGCGCGAAGGTGCTGGGCCCGCCGGCCTGGGATCCCGACTTCAACACCGCCGACCTGCCGATGCTGATGCGCATCGCCGACCTGCCGCAGCGCTACCGCAAGCACTTCCTGGGGCAATGAAGCTGGGACAGTGAACGAACGGGGCCGCGGCCCCGTGGTCACTCACCCTCGCCGAACTTGTCGTTGATCAGCGTGACGAGGGCCTGCAGCGCCGCCTCTTCGTCGGCGCCGGAGGTCTCGAGTTCGACCACGGTGCCGAGGCCGGCGGCGAGCATCATGACGCCCATGATGCTCTTGGCATTGACCTGGCGGCCGTTGCGGCTCATCAGGACTTCGCACTGGAAACTGCCGGCAAGCTTGCTGAGCTTGGCCGAGGCACGTGCATGCAGGCCGAGCTTATTGCTGATGGTGATGCTGGTTTTGGTCATTTCCGCCTGGTTTGAAGGCCTGGTTCTGCGGACGCGCGGAGGCCACTTGCATCACGCCTTGCGTGGCACCCGCCATCGCACGTGCCACCATCGCGTCGAGGGATTCGTCGGCATAGCAGAGGGAGCGCCACAGCATCGGCACGTTGACGCCGGCGATGACCTTGACGTGCAGGCCGTCGGCCAGGCGTTGCGCCACGTTGCAGGGCGTGGCGCCGAACACGTCGGCGAAGATCAGCGCGTCGGGGTTGCTCACGCGGCCCAGCATCTCGCGCGCCTGCTGCTCGACCTCCTCCACCGGCATGCCGGGCAGCACATCGAGCGCCTCGACCAACCGGGCACAGTCCGGGAAGGTGTGCTGTGCCACCGCTTTCAGCGATGACGCCAGCGGCGCGTGGGCAATGATGAGAAGACCGGGCATGGTTTTCGATTATCGGCAGTTCGAGCTGCCGACTTGGTGGCTGCGGCTTGTGGCGTGGCCTCGACTCGCCACAAAAACCACACATGTGCACCAAACCGTCATGTGACTACAACGCCGGCGGGCCGTCCGGCGCTGACACACGGCGTCATGCGGCGAGCTTCAGCCCCTCGAAAAACGTGTCGACGGCCGACGCGTCCACGCGCGCGCCGAGCACCGTCGCCTGGTAGACCACGGTGCCCTTGACGAAAAACAGCAGTTCCTGGTGCACCTGCGTGCCGTCCGGAAAG
>NZ_JBFUFQ010000370.1:0-3719 GCF_056403355.1 Rhizobacter sp. P2_H3
GCCAGTTCCGGCGCCCCGTCCTGATTGGCGCTCCACAGACTCCCCGCACCCGCCTTCTGCCACCGCCCTGCCTTTTGGGAGGTGACAAGCGAACAAGTGGGGGTTGAGCCCGGGTTGTCACCCGGGCTACGAATCAGACCCAGCCGAGCGCGCCGACCACCGCGCCGAGTGCCACCATCCACAGCGGGCTCAGGCGCGTCTTCAGCATCACCGCGATCGTCAGCCCGATCAGCACGATCGCACCGGGCTCGCTGCGCACCGGGTCCGAGAGGATCCAGCCGGTGGCCAGCAGCAGGCCGAGCGTCAACGGCGCGAGGCCGGTCTTGAAGGCCCGCACGCCCAGCGTCTCGCGCCGCGAATGGCCCCAGCGCGTGGCCCACAGCGCGAGCGTGGTCGACGGCAGCATGATGCCCAGCAGCGTGACCGCCGCACCCGCGAGCCCCGCCGCATTGAAGCCGAGCACCGCGACGAACAGCACGTTCGGCCCCGGTGCCGCTTGCGCCAGCGCGACCGAGGCGGTGAACAGGTCATCGCTCAGCCAGTGCCGCTCGCCGACCAGGTAGCGGTGCATGTCGGGCGCGGTGGTGATCGCACCGCCGACGGCCAGCAGGCTCAGCATCAGGAAGTGGGTGAACAGCGCGAACAGGTCGTTCGCACTCAGGCCATGCAGGTCGAACAGGCTCACCGCCGCAGCCTCCACCACGCCGCCGCGATGCCGACGGCGCCCAGCCCCGCCAGCACCCACACCAGCGGCCAGCGCATCAGCGCGACCATCACGAAGGTGCAGGCGCCGATCGCGAGGCTGAGCGGCAGGCCCATCTCGTTGCGCTTCAGGCTGGTGGCGAGCTTCAGGCCGGTCGCGATGATCAGCCCCGCCGAGACCGCGCCCATGCCGCGCAGGGCGCCGCTGACCAGCGGTTGCTGCGCGGCCCGTGCGTACAGCGCCGCCAGCACCAGCACGATGACGAGCGGCGCGAGCATCATGCCGGCCAGCGCGGTGAACGCGCCGCGCAGCCCGAAGAAGCGGTCGCCGATCATCAGCGACAGGTTCACGATGTTCGGCCCCGGCAGCACCTGGGCGACCGACAGGATCTCGACGAACTCGTCGCGGTCGAGCCAGCGCTCGCGCTCGACCAGCTCGCGCTGCGCCACCGCCAGCACGCCGCCGAAGCCCTGCAGCGCGAGGCGGTTGAAGACGCGGAACAGCTCGCCGAGCGAGCCCGGCTGGCGCGACTCCAGCACCGGATCGCTCAACGGATGACCCGCAGCGCTTCCGGGTTCACCAGTTGCGTCGGCGTGCCGTTGATGAAGTTGATGACGTTGTCGAAGGCCGCGCTGAAGTACAGCTCGTAGCTGTCCTGCTCCACGTAGCCGATGTGCGGCGTGCACACCGCATTCTCGAGCCGCAGCAGCGGGTGGCCCTGCAGGATCGGCTCGCTCTCGAACACGTCGACCGCCGCCATGCCGGGCTTGCCGCGGTTCAGCGCCGAGACCAGCGCACCTTCCTCGACCAGCTCGGCGCGCGAGGTGTTGACCAGCAGCGCGGTCGGCTTCATGCGGGCGAGGTCGTCGGAGGTCACGATGCCGCGCGTCGCGTCGACCAGCCGCAGGTGCAGCGACAGCACATCGCAGGTCTCGAAGAAGGCGTCGCGCGATTCGGCGGCCTGGTGGCCGTCGGCGCGCGCCTTCTCGCGCGAGGCCTCGCTGCCCCACACCACCACCTGCATGCCGAAGGCGCGGCCGTAGCCGGCCACCAGCTGCCCGATCTTGCCGTAGCCCCACAGGCCGAGGGTCTTGCCCTTGAGCACCATGCCGAGGCTGAAGTTGGCCGGCATCGAGGCCGCCTTCAGGCCCGACTGCTGCCACGCGCCGTGCTTCAGGTTGCCGATGTACTGCGGCAGCCGGCGCATCGCCGACATGATCAGCGCCCAGGTCAGCTCGGCCGGCGCGACCGGCGAGCCGACGCCTTCGGCCACCGCGATGCCCAGGCGCGTGCAGGTCTCGAGGTCGATGTGCGAGCCGACGCGGCCGGTCTGCGAGATCAGCTTGAGCTTGGGCAGCTTTTCAAGCAGCTGGCGCGGGAACTGGGTGCGTTCGCGGATCAGCACCAGCACCTCGGCGTCGCGCAGGCGCACCGCCAGCTGGCCGATGCCCTTGACGGTGTTGGTGAACACCTTGGCATTCAAGTGCTCCAGGCGCCGGGCGCACCTGAGCTTGCGGACCGCATCTTGGTAGTCGTCGAGGATGATGATGTTCACGGCTTTGATTGTGCATGCTCGCCAGCAGGAAGCGGCGAGGACGGCTAGCATCCGGCCCCACACCCCTTCTCACACAACCCTCCGGAGACCGCAATGCCCCTCACCATGTACTCGGCCAGCGTGCCGATCTTCCTGCGCAGCCTCGACAACATCGGCAAGTGGCTGGACAAGGCCGAAGCCTGCGCGCAGGCGAAGAAGTTCGACGTCAGCGTGCTGCTCGGCACGCGCCTGGCGCCCGACATGCTGCCGTTCACACGGCAGGTGCAGCTGACCAGCGACGCAGCCAAGTTCGCCGCGGCCCGGCTGGCCGGCATCGAGGCGCCGAAGTTCGACGACGTGGAGACGACGCTGCCCGAGTTGCGCGAGCGCATCGCGAAGACGGTGGCTTTCCTGGAGTCCGTGCCGGCCGAGAAGATCATCGGCAGCGACGACCGGGATGTGACGATCCCGCGCCGCGACGGCCCGCTGACGCTGAAGGGCGAGGTCTACCTGCGCACCTTCGTGCTGCCGAACTTCTTCTTCCACGCGACGACGATCTATGCGCTGCTGCGCCACAACGGCGTCGAGTTGGGGAAGAGTGATTACCTCGGGCCGCTGGGCGGCTGAACCGGCAGGCCTACAGCGGTACGAATTCGGTGTCGCGGCCGGCCATCGGGAAGGCCGCGTCGAGCTGGCGGCGTACCGCCTTGCATCGCTCGGGCGGCAGCACGGCGAGCAGCGTTTCGCTCAGTTCGAGCAGCTCGCCGATGTCGCCCGCGATGCGCAGCTGGCGCTGCAGCAGCGCGGCCGAGGCGCCTTGCAGGCCCGAGGCCGATTCCATGAAGCACTGCTTCATCTCGACGAAGACGCGCCGTGCGGCCACACGGGCCAGTCGCTCATGGGGCATCCCGGGGATGTTCTGCAGCGCGGCGGCGTCGAGGTCGAACGAAAGGCGTGCGTTTTTCATGGCGATGGGCGTGTGACTCACGTGCATGGCTTTCGGCCGGTGCGCGCGCAGGTGTAGATCCGCTGGCATTCTGTGCAGGGCGCCGTGCCGCAGATCGCACGAAATGAGGCACTTCTGGCGGCTGTTCATCGGCCCGGCTGCGCCGCATGGCACCGAACACGAGGGAACGAACGATGAAATGGCTGAAGCGCGGGGCCCTCGGGCTGGTGATCGGGCTGTTGCTGGCGGTGGCCCTGCTGGGGCTGTATGCCTGGCGCACGCTGCCGCAGGTCGACGGCGGGCAGCGCGTCGACGGGCTGCGCGGCGAGGTGCGCATCGAGCGCGATGCGCAGGGCGTGCCGACCATCCACGCGGCGTCGCGCGAGGACGCGATGTTCGGCCTCGGCTTCGCCCATGCGCAGGACCGGCTGTGGCAGCTGGAGACGCACCGCCGCATCGGCGCCGGCCAGCTGGCCGAGGCGTTCGGCGAGCCGGCGCTCGAGACCGACCGCTTCCTGCGCGCCCTCGGCGTGCGC
>NZ_JBFUFQ010000371.1:0-3715 GCF_056403355.1 Rhizobacter sp. P2_H3
CCACCAGGCCAGCAGCAGCGCGAGGCCCGACAGCAGCAGCGCCGCCGCGCCGGCGCGCCAGAGCCAGCTCGTCAGCGGCGTGCGCGATTCCTGGTCGATGATCCACAGCCGCTGCCCGGGGCGCAGCTGCAGCGCGGCCGCGGCGATCAGGCCGTTGTCGCCGCGCGTCAGCATCCGGTTGCCGCGCAGGTCCCAGCCGGCCAACACGGTGACGCTGCCCCGGCCGTGCGGCACGCGCAGCACCTCGATGCCGCTCTCGGCATCGAGCTGCCAGGCTGCCGGCCCCTTGGCCTGGATGCGCGGCCACGGCGGGTGGGCGCAGCTCATGAAGCGGCGCGATGGCGGGAAGGCCGGCGCCACCGCGTCCGGCTCGGCCACCGAGCGGCACGGCGGGCCTTCCTGCAGCTGCTTCACGATGCGCTTGACGTCGGGCGAGCCGCCGGCCGCCGGGCGCGAGGCCTGCGCCGCGGGTACTGCAGGCGCCTCCTCATCCTCGTCTTCATCCTCGTCGTCCGGATCTTCCGTCGTGCGCGCCCCCGATGCCGCGTGCGGCGCCGCCGGCTTGACAGGCTTGACGATGCGCACCGGCAGCCAGCTGCCGAGCTCCGACTCGGCCAGGTCAGTCGCCGGCACCACCAGTTGACCGCCATCGGCCACCCAGTCGCGCAGCCGCTCACCGCGGCCGGGAAAGATGCCCCACTGCCAGGTCGCGAGGTAGACGGTGGCGCCGGCCGGCGGCATCTGCGCCAGGTCGGTCGGCCGCTCGACCGTCGCACCGAGCCGGCGCGCCAGGTCTTCCAGCGCGAGCATGTCGTTCTTCGCGGCCTCGGGCGACGGCGGCTTCGCCGTGTCGACCTCGACCCACTCGGTGCACGACGCGAGCCACAGCAGGCCACCGACCAGCACCGCGGCGATGCCGGCGCGCAGCAGGTTGTCGCGGGTCAGCAGCGTCATGCGGCCTCCGCCACCGGGGCCGGCGCCTGCAGGCGCGCGTCGAACTCGCTGCACAGCGCCAGCACCTCGTCGGTCTGCGGCAGCCGCGCGCCATACACCGCCAGCTGCCACGCACCGACCAGCCGCGCGACGTACCCGGCCGGCTCGGCGCGCAGCCGCGCGCGCGCCAGCGCCACGCACTCGCCCTCGGTGCTGGCAGCGCGGATCGGCAGCGCATGCACATGCACCAGGCGCGACAAGGCGCCGCGGTACAGCAACGACAGCGCGGCCCGCTGCTCGCCGCGCTGCCACAGCGCCGCGGCGGCCGCGCCGATCCGGTCGGGCAGGCTCTCCGGGCGGATGTCGAGGTCGCGCACGTGGCTCGGCAACGGGGCGGCGCGCTGCGGCAGCGCACCGGCGCGTTCGCGGATCCAGTAGCGCAGCCCGACGATCAGCACCGCCACCAGCACCGCACCGATCGCCCACACGACCAGTCGCCCGGCCGCGGTCATCCAGCGCCCGAACTCGCCCAGCCACTTGAACCAGGCCGGCATGCCGGACGGCGGCTCGGACTTCTTCGCCTCCGAATCGCGCTCCTTGAAGCGCCAGGTCTTCTGCTTCTGCGTGCCGCCGAAACGCGGGTCGGCGCGCAGCGTGGCCAGCTCGGCCTCGACCGCGTCGCGCGATGGGCGGCCGTCCGCGGCCACCGGGACCACGATGGCCGAAGCCGCCGGCGCCGCCACATCAGCCGGCACCTGCTGGGCCTGCACCTGGGCCCCCAGCAAGGCCAGCGCCAACCCCCACGCAGCGCTAGAACGCACGGCGGAACTCCTGCTCGATGTCCCAGGCCTCGAGCTGCACGCGGCGGTTCAGGTACATCGCGAAGCCGGCACCGACATAGAACGGCTCGAGCATCAGCACCACCAGTGCATAGCCGCTGGCGGTGGCGAACGACGACGACAGGCTGCCGCCGGTGAACCAGTCCCACGCCATGCTGCGCAGCCCCTCGGGCAGCAGCAGCGCGATGAAGGCCATCAGCCCGATCCCGAGGAAGGCCTCGGCATGCGCGAACGCCAGGTGCATCATGCCGGCCGGCCCGCGCTGCGCGCGCAGCATCAGTGCGCGCCGCTGCCGCCGCGCCTTGCCGCGCTGGCCTTCGAGCTGGTAGATCGGCTGCGTGTACGAGCGCCACGGCGACAGGCGCCGCCACGTCAGGCTGGTGAACAGCTGACTCCACCAGACCTCGCGCTGCGCGCGCCACAGGTCGGCGAAGCGGGTCGACTGGCCGAAGGCCGCGCGCGACAGCACGAACAGCACGCTGCGGTCCATCCAGGGCTTGAGCCAGAAGATCAGCACGCTGGGCAGCCAGCTCGCGATCTCGACGCTCGACAGCGCGAGCAGGAACACCGCGGCGAACACCGGCGTGCAGGTCGCCCACACCGAACGCGCATGGGCCTGCACCAGGCGCACGCCCAGGTCGCCGGCCTCGTGCATCGGGCGCGGGCGCAGCTCGACGGCGATCGCATCAACCTGCATCCAGGCCCTTCTCATCGGCGGCGCGGCGCGGCCGGCCCTGCCAGCCGAGGTAGGCGATCACCAGCGCCCAGCAGGCCGCGCCGACGCCGTACTTGACCTGCGGCTCGACCCAGCGGGCCGACGACCAGAAGGCCTCGACCGCGGCAGCGATCAGCAGGAACGCGATCACGCCGTACATCACGACGATGGCGTGCGACGACGCATGCCGCAGCGCCTCCAGCCGCGTGCGGCGGCCCGGCGCGATCAGCGCGTGGCCGAGCCGCAGCCCGGCGGCGCCGGACATCACGATGGCGGTCAGCTCGAAGGCCGAGTGCGTGACGATGAACGAGTAGAACGCCTCGCCGTGGCCGCGCGCCGTCAGGTAGCCACCCACCGCGCCGCCCTGCAGCCCGTTGAAGACCAGGAAGAACGCGCTGCCGATGCCGCCGAACAGCCCCGCCGCGAAGCACTGGAAGCCGATGCCGATGTTGTGCTGGATGTAGTAGCCGAACATCTGCCAGTCGGTCTCGGCGCTGCGCGGCTTGCCGATCGGGTCGGCGCCAGGGCCGTACATCTGGTCGAAGTTGCGCACCTGCTGGGCGTCCATCAGGTGCAGGATGAAGCCGGGGTCGCGCCAGCAGGCCCAGCCGACGAGCAGCGTCGGCACGATGAACAGCAGCGCCGCCACCAGCAGGTAGCCGCGGTGCGCGCGCACGCTCTGCGGGATGTCGACCAGCAGCAGCCGGCGCAGCCGCCCGATGCCGAAGCCCGGCTCGTGGCGGCGGTAGATCAGCTGGTGCGCGCGGTGCGTGAGCTGCTCCAGGCGCTGCGTCAGGCCGATCGGGTAGGCGCGCGCCTGCGCCAGCGCCAGGTGCTCGCAGGCGCGGCGGTACAGCACGCTGAGGCGGGCGCCGTCGATCGGCGCGGGCTTGACCTTGGTGCGCGCCTTCTTGTCGGCCTGCTGGTCTTTCTTCTGGCGCGGGCGCGCGCCCTCCACGCGGTCGAGCATCGCCTGCAGCTCGTCCCACAGCGGCGTGTACGCGGCCTCGAACTGCAGCGGCGTCATCGGGCGGCGTCCCCGCGGCGGCCGAGCAGCCAGTGCGCGACGCCGAGCAGGCGCTGCGTGGCGTCAGGCGCACCGGCCCCGGCATCGGTCGCCGAGCGGGCCAGCACCGCCAGCTCGTCGAAGCGGGCCGGCGTGAGCCGCTGGCCGCGCATCGCCCAGTTGACGATGGCCGCCTGCTCGCGCAGTGCGAGCGGCCGGGCC
>NZ_JBFUFQ010000372.1:0-3691 GCF_056403355.1 Rhizobacter sp. P2_H3
GCTTCATGCTCGGCCGGCACGCGATGCTGCCGCTGCGCGACCGCGAGGTGGTGATCGACCGCGTCTGCGCGCGCTGCGGCGCCGAGTACGAATGGGGCGTGCACGTGGCGGCATTCGCGAAGGCCGCCGGCTTCACACCGGCGCAGGTGGTGGCGATCGAGCGCGGCCACGCCGATGACGCAGCACTGACCGAACGGGACGCGCTGCTGGTGCGCCTGGTCGATTCGCTGCACGACACCGCCGATGTCGATGACGACCTGTGGGCGCAGCTGGCGGCAGTGTGGAGCGAGCCGCAGCTGCTGGAGCTGCTGCTGCTCGCCGGCTGGTACCGCGCCATCTCGTACGTCTGCAATGCGGCGCGGGTGCCGCTGGAGCGCTGGCAGGCGCGGTTCGGCGCTAGCGTTTGACGATGACCAGGCCCTTCAGGTAGTCGCCTTCGGGGAAGGTGATCGTCATCGGATGGTCCGGCGCCGCGCCGGTGCGCGCATAGACCAGCCCGTCGACCTGCGCATCGAGCCCGGCACCGGCGACGATCTTGTGGAACAGGTCGGGGCTGATGCCGCCCGAGCACGAGAAGGTGAACAGCACGCCGCCCGGCTCCAGCAGCATCAGCGCGAGCCGGTTGATGTCCTTGTAGGCGCGTGCCGCGCGCTCGGCGTGCGACACGGTCGGCGCGAACTTCGGCGGGTCGAGCACGATCGCGTCGAAGCGCCGGCCTTGCTGCAGCATCGCGCGCAGCGTCTGGTTCACGTCGGCGTCCAGCGTCTCGTGCGCTGCATCGTCGAAGCCGTTGCGCAGCACGTGCGCCCGCGCCCGCTCGAGCGCCGGGCCCGACGAATCGACGCTCGTCACCTGCGTCGCGCCGCCGGCGAACGCGGCCACGCTGAAGCCGCCGGTGTAGCTGTAGCAGTTCAGCACGCGCTGCAGGCCGAAGTGCCGCACGGTGTCGGCGAACAGCTTGCGGCTGTCGCGCTGGTCGAGGTAGTAGCCGGTCTTGTGGCCCTCGGCCACGTCGAGGCTCAGCTGCCAGCCGTGCTCGCGGATCGTGACCTCGGTGGCGCCGTCGCCGCGCAGCCAGCCGGTCGACGGCTGCAGGCCCTCGAGCTCGCGCGAGTTCGCATCGCTGCGCTCGTACAGGCGCGCGAGGCCGGTGGCCTTCAGCAGGTGGTCGGCGATCGTCGCCTTCCAGCGCTCGGCGCCGGCCGACAGGAACTGCGCGCTCAGCGTGTCGCCGTAGCGGTCGACGATCAGGCCCGGCAGCCCGTCGGCCTCGCCGTGGATCAGGCGCACGCCGTCGCTCGCGATCGGCAGCCGCGCGCGGATCGCGATCGCCTGCTCGATGCGACGCAGGAAGAACGCGCTGTCGATGCGCTCGGCCTCGTCGAAGCTCCAGGCGCGCACGCGGATCTGCGAATGGGGGCTGCAGGCGGCCCAGGCCAGGAACCTGCCGTCGTGCGCCTGCACGCGTACCGTCTCGCCGAGGTCGGCCTTGCCGCCGGCGATGCTGCCCTCGAACACCCAGGGGTGGCGGCGCTGCAGCGAGCGCTCCTTGCCCTCGCGTACTGTGATTGTCTTCATGCCCCGATTGTCGGCGACGCGGCGCGCCGCCCCCCGGGATGGGGGAGAGATCGACAGGCTAGGGATGTCGATCGCTCCAGGCGCCGCCTAACTTGGTTTCAGCGCGCGGTCCGCGCGCCGTTCCACACATCACCTGGTTGCCAAGGAGGCCCCGCCATGCCCACGCTCAAGAACCTGGCCGTGCTCGACACGTTCATCCTCAAATGGTTTCGCGAATGCACGCCCAAGATCCTGGTCGTCACCGACGGGCTGAACTTCAGCGTCGGCGACGACTTCGGCCTGACCCGCTTCGTCGACGCACTGCGCACGAGCACCGTGCACGCGATGACGCCGATCGTGCGGACCGCGCTGTACACGCCGGGGGCCGCCAGTGCCGCGACGCTCGACACGACGACCCAGCACATCAGCAACTTCCAGTTCACCGACGCGGCGCATGGCCTGCTGAAATCGCGCTACGACGTGGTGTTCCTGCTCGCGATCACCACCGAGGGTGGCGCCGGCCTTGCGCAGGAGCCGGGTGGGCAGGCGGCGATCGTCAATTTCATGCAGCAGGGCGGCGGGCTGTTCGCCACCGGCGACCATGAAGACCTGGGCGCCGCGATGTGCATGACGATCCCGCGCGTGCAAGGCATGCGGCGCTGGGCCGCGGCCGACACGCCGAGCGGCGGCGGCATCGACCGGCTGACCACCACCGCGCCCGGCGCCAACGACGTGTTCGAGTTCGCCGATCAGTCCGATGCATTGCCGCAGCGGCTGTACGTGAACTTCCGCACCAGCTTCGGCGTTGGCGTCGCGCACCCGGTGCTGCAGGTGCCGGGCGCCGCGCCGGCGCGCGCGATCGAGGTGTTCCCCGACCACCCGCACGAAGGCGAATGCCGCGTGCCGGCGGTGCTGACCGGCAAGCTGCCCGACGGCGTCACCGACGAATGGCCGATGGCCACCGGCAGCACGCAGCGCGTCGTGCCGGAGGCGATCGCGCTGACGGTGTCCGAGGGCAATGCGTTCCCGGGCAAGGCGGCGGTCGCGCCGCGCTCGTTCATCCCGGTCTGCGCCTACGACGGGCAGCAGGCCGAGGTGGGCCGCGTCGTCACGGATTCGACCTGGCATCACTTCGTCAACGTCAACCTGGTCGGCCTGACCGGCCGCAACCTCACCGACGTGCACCAGTACTACCGCAACCTCGCGAGCTGGCTGATGCCCAGGCATGTGCGCCGCTGCTGGCGCTACCCGGTGCTGATCCGCGAGCTGGTGCGCTACCCGCTGTTCGAGGAAATCCGCCTGGAGCCGGTGGAAAGGTTCGACGGCCCGGCGTTGCATGCACTGGGCGAGAAGGTGGAAGACGCGCTGCAGCGGCGCTTCACGCGGGCCGACGTGGCGGCGATGGTCGGCGACGCGCTCGACGAGATGCTGGATGCCCGCTCGCGCAAGCTGCTCGACGGCTTCCACGGCCGCTACGGCGAGGTGTCGTCGCGCGACACCGGCCTTGCGGCGCTGGGTGCGTTGACGCTGGCCACCGGCAACACCGCGCTGCAGCTGCAGGAGAAGGGCGAGGACGTGAAGGACGCGATGGGGCTGTTCGACGAGGCCGCGGCGAAGGCGCTGCGGCTGGGCATCCAGCGCTACCTGGGCGATGCGCGCGAGGGCTTGCGCAAGCTCGACGAGGTGATCGGGGCCGTGCTGCGCTGATCAGGGCTTGCGCCTGGCGCGCGGATGCGCCGCGTCGTAGACCTTCGCGAGGTGCTGGAAGTCCAGCTTCGTGTAGACCTGCGTCGTCGAGATGTTGGCGTGGCCCAGCAGCTCCTGCACCGCGCGCAGGTCGCCGCTGGATTGCAGCAGGTGCGATGCGAACGAATGCCGCAGCATGTGCGGGTGCACGTGCGTCGGCAGYCCGGCCTGCAGCGCGCGTCGCTTCAGCCGCGAACGCACCTGGCTGTCGGTCAGGCGGGTGCCGCGCCGGCTCACGAACAGCGCCGGCTCGCCCGGATCGGCCAGCGTGCCGCGCAGCGCCAGCCATTGCGCGAGCGCCTGCAGCGCCGGCCCGCCCACCGGCACGCTGCGGCGCTTGCGGCCCTTGCCGAGCACCTGCGCCTCGGCCTCGGCGGCGTCGATCCAG
>NZ_JBFUFQ010000373.1:0-3653 GCF_056403355.1 Rhizobacter sp. P2_H3
GCAGGTGCAGGTGCAGGTGCAGGTGCAGGTGCAGGTGCAGGTGCAGGTGCAGGTGCAGGTGCAGGTGCAGGTGCAGGTGCAGGTGCAGGTGCAGGTGCAGGTGCGGGTGCGGGTGCGGGTGCGGGTGCGGGTGCAGGTGCAGGCGCAGGCGCAGGTGCAGGTGCCGGCGCAGACGAGACCGGGGAGGCGGCGTCGCCTCCGTTGGCACCGCCACAACCCACCAGCAGTGCCACGAGGCCAGCCGACAGGCAGCGTGTCGCGGTTGGCACCACATCCGCAAGCTCTGCCTGCAGCATCCGGGTCACGAGGGGAAACGACTCTGGCAAGGGCGTGTCGACGCGCTGCCGCGAAGTGAAGTGTGAATGGTTCATGGCGCTGCAGTCTCGGCACAGGGCGGCCCGCATTCCTGATCGAACCGTTACGGAGCGGGCGCCGAAAAGAACTGTTACCGACGCAGGCCGCCGAGGCCGCCGACCAGCTTGCGCAACAAGCAACAATTCATGCCATCGCCTTCTGCCGACGAGCAGGTCCGCGCCGCGGCCCGACGATGGCGGCGCACCGACACTGCGCCGTTCCGGCGAGGCCTCAAAACCGGACGCCGACGATGCACAGCCTCTTCCTCCCTGATTCCCGATCTGCCCCCCTGCGGCCGATTGCAGCGCGACGCCCTCATGGGCACGCACCGGCGCGATGAGCGAGCTTGTCATCACACTGCCCGGCGGGTCGCTCGACCTGCTCGGAGGGCGTGTGCTTCGCCACGGGGAGGCGGTGAAGGTGGAGCCTCGGGCGTGGCGCGTGCTGGAGCGGCTGGCCCGCTTCCGCCATCGAGTGGTCACGAAGGAAGAGCTGGTGGCTGCGCTGCGCCCCGAGGGGGCGGTATCCGAAGGCGCGCTTCGGCAGGCGATCCGCGCGGCACGCCGGGCCATCGGCGACGACGGGCCGCAGCCGATCATCCGCTCGATCCCGCGGGTCGGCTACATCTTCGACGTCCCCTCGGCACCGGCATCGCAGCCCGCTGCGGCGGACCTGCCGCGCGAGGGCGTCCCCTCGGTGATCATCGGCCCGTTGCGCAATCACACCGGGCGGCCGAGCCTGCACTGGGCGACGCACGGCCTGGTCGCCTGCATCGCGCACGGCTTGTCGATCGACAGGCGCATCCAGGTCCAGGACGCACTGTCGCTGGAAACGTCCTGGCCCGAAGGGCAGGTCCGCATGCTGCAGATGTTGCGCGCCGCCGGCGCGCGCTGTGCCGTGGTCGGCTCACTGAGGCTCGCTGGCGGCGAACTCGCGCTCGAGCTGAACGTCCACGACCAGGGCAGGAAGAGCGTCATCGCGATCCACGCTGCTGATCCAGCAGGGCTCGTGCTGCCCGCCATCGCGGCCTTGCGGCAGACGGTGCTGGGCGATGGCAGGCGCCGAGCCTCGGCCCACGGGATGAGCGGCTGCTCGCCGCTGTCGATCGAGTTGTTCGCGCGGGCCAGGCACTCCGCTGCGATGAGCCGACATCCTGCAGCGCTGCGGGCCCTTGCGCTGCTTCAGCAACTGGAGCCGGAGTTTCCTGGGCTCGATCTGGAATTGCTGCGTGCACAGGCCGTCTGCGGCAGCGATGACGGACCTCGCACCGCGGCCCGGCTGCTGGAAACCGCGAGACGCGGCCAGGACCGGTGTCTCGAAGCGCAAGGGCAACAGCATCTCGGGACGCTGCACCACGTGAAAGGCCGATTGCGTGAGGCGGCGCAGAGCCTGGAGCACGCCCTCGTGCTGGGCCGCGGCTGCATGCCGCCGCACTGGCAGGGGCACGCCTTGACGCTGCTGGCATCCGTCGAATGCCGCCTCGGCGAGCTGCATTCCGTTCAGGCACGGCTCGACGAGGCCCAGGCCATCTTCACGCGCATCGGCAGCCAGTGGGGATTGCTGACCGTGCTGTGGCTGCGGGCGATCATGACCTCGCTGTCCGGCCACGCCGAGCAGTCCATCCGCTGGAACAGAAAACTTGCGAACGCGGCCCGCAGGCTGAATGCCAACACCGCACTGGTGAGCGTGTGCCTCAACCTTGCAGGTGAACTGGTGTACGCGGACCGCCTTGACGAGGCGCGCGAGTGTGCGGAGGAGGCCACCGCCACCGCGCTGGCGATCGAGGTCGATGTGGGCCTGTTGAGCACGGTGGTCAACATTCACAGCCTGCTCCATCGTCTGCAAGGCCGTCCGGATGCCGCTGCGGAGCTGYTGTCGCTTCTGCCGCGGCCGGACCGGATGCAGGACGGCTATCTGTGGCAGGCCCACGGGCATGCCGCCATGGCAGCCGGTCGCGTCGACGAGGCGGCCGACTGTTTCCTGCGCGCGGCGGCCGAATGCCGCGTTCAAGGCAATCGCGCTGCCGAGGCGCCCCTGCTGCCGTGGCTCGTCGAGGCTCTCGTGCGCTGTGGGCGCCTGGCCGCCGCACAGGCTGAACTCGAGCGCGCAGACGCGCAGGCCCACCTGCAGGACGAGAGCACCACCGCGAACCTGCTCTACCCACGCGCGTTGCTGGCACGCTGGCACCAGCAGGAACCGGAGGCCCAGGCACTGCTTGCGCGGCTGACGACTGCGCCGGCCGCGCTGCCCCTCTTCCGCCGGCTCGGACGGGAGCTGTCAGCAGTGCCCATCGATCCGCGGCGCGAACACCCGATGCCGATGGCGCCACCGAACGGCGTGATGCGTCGGGAGTACCGATTCTCCCATTGCGTGCTTGACGTGGAGCGACGGGAACTGTGGGTCGACGGACGGCGCCAGACACTCGAGCCAAGACCGTTCGACGTGCTCGTGCATCTGTACCGCAATCGTCATCGCGTGGTGACTCTGGACGAGCTCCTCGACACGGTGTGGCGCAGGGCGACAGTGTCGCCGGAAGTGGTCGCGCAAGCGATCACCAAGATCCGCCAGGCGATGCGGCGGAGCAAGACGCACGCGGTACGGGTCCACACCGTCTATCGCAAGGGCTACCGGCTGCTGGCCGATACGCACGTGGAGGCCGATGATGACATCGCCGCGGCGCTGCTGCCCGACCCGCACGCGACACCGGAGCGCCTGCTGGCCATCGTGCCGCTGCCGCCATCGGGCGGGAAGCCGGGCGCCGATCGCGATGATCGCGAACTCGGGTACTCACTGGACGTCCTCGGCTACGCCCTGGCCGTGCACTCACGGCTGAAGCGCATGTCCGACGCCGAGGCAAAGGCAGGCGCTGACGACGCCCTCGCCGCAACGCCGGATGCGATAGCGGCTGCGATCGGCATCCGCAGCCCTGGCGCGCACGTCCTGTTCGCCCGCCTGATGCGCCGGGACGCCGCCCTGGCCCTGGACTATGTGCTGACCACGCCCGCCGCGCGGATCGAAGGCAGCCTCCGCGACCGGTCGCCGGCGGCACTCGGTCGGCGGCTGGCCGCCAGGCTCTCGCGGTTGGTGGCCGACGCCGCGGAGGCACCCGCCCTTGCCGCCGACGAGGGCGTGTGGATGACGCAGATGCTTGACCTCGCGTCTCGTGCCGTCGAAGATCGCCGCGCCGGCATTGCGATGCAGATCCTCGACGTGATCCTCGACCAGAACCCCGACCACGATCTGGCGGCGGACCTCAAGGCGCGCATCACCGACGCCGGCCACGGCAGGCCGGACAGCAC
>NZ_JBFUFQ010000374.1:0-3569 GCF_056403355.1 Rhizobacter sp. P2_H3
CGATCGCCCGCGCCAACCCCGGCGGGCTGGGCGACGCGCCGGCCGAGGACGTGCGCGCCGCCCCGAGCATCGACCTGCGTGCCGCGATGGCGCTGGCGGCCGGCCGCGACCGGATCGCGCGCCAGTACCGCGACGGCTATGCCGATGTGTTCGACGTCGCGCTGCCCGCATTGGGCCCGGGCTTTGCATGCCCGCACGGGGGCGCCTGCGCGTCGCCGGACGCGGCCACCACGGCGGCGGTGCAGCGGCTCTACATTGCACTGCTGGGCAGCTTTGCCGATTCACACATTGTCCGCAAACACGGCGAGGCGGTGGCACAGACTGTCATGGCCTCGGCGCAGGCCTGGCGCGGCGCGGGCGGCATGGATGCGGCGCCCGCCTTCGCGGCCTGGGACGAATGGCTGAAGGAACACGGCATCAACCCCGGTACCACCGCCGACCTGACGGTGGCCACGCTGATGATCGCCGGCCTGGTCGACGATCGATGGCACGGAACGTGATAACAGACCTGAAGCACTGGCGCCTTGCCAGTGTCGGGAACGTCCCCACAAACCCATACAGGAGATGACACAACCATGGCCAAGATCGATCGCATGATGGTCGGGGAGTCGCTCGTCGGAGAGGGCAATGAAGTTGCCCACATCGACCTGCTCATCGGACCGCGCGGCAGCCCCGCCGAATCCGCCTTCGCCAACGCGCTGACCAACAACAAGGACGGCTTCACCTCGCTGCTCGCCGTGGTGGCCCCGAACCTGTTGACCAAGCCTGCCACCGTGATGTTCAACAAGGTCACCATCAAGGGCGCCAAGCAGGCCGTTCAGATGTTCGGCCCGGCGCAGCGCGGCGTGGCGATGGCCGTGGCCGACTGCGTCGAGGACGGCACGATCCCGCCGGGTGAGGCGGACAACCTGTTCATCTGCGTCGGCGTGTTCATCCACTGGCTGGCCGACGACGACAAGAAGATCCAGGACTTCAACTACCGCGCCGTCAAGGAGTCGATCAAGCGCGCGGTGGCCGGCCAGCCGACCGCGGCCGAGGTGGTCGCGAAGAAGGGGTCGACGCCGCATCCGTTCGCGGCGGGCTGACGTTCAACGGGGCGGAGTGCCAGGCACCAGCCCCGAGCCGAGCAGCTGCACGACGGTCGCCGAACGGCCGGCCGCCGACAGCGGGCTCGCGGTGCGCTCGATCTGCACGCCCACCGCCGCCACATCCGCGAACTTGCGCGGCTTGACGATCTTCACGCGCACCCAGCTCGCACCGAACTCGCCGAGCAGGATGTCGGCCACCGTCTCGGCCAGCGCCTCCAGCAGCTTCAACTGGTGCTCGGCCAGCAGGCGCAGCAGGCGTTCGCGCACCACGCTGTAGTCGATGGTGTCGACGATGCGGTCGGTGTCGCAGGCGCGCGCCCTGGGCAGGCCGGCATGCACGTCGATCACCAGCGGCTGCGGCCGGTGCAGCTCGGTCTCGTGGATGCCGATGACCGTTTCGCCGACAAGGCCTTCGATGAAGATCAGGTCGAGCGGCGGTGTCGGATCGGCATCGAGCGCCGGGTTCGCGTGGCGGTTGGGGCTGGTCATCGTGTCTCCAGGGTTGTTTCCTCGGCGAGTCGCAAAAAGCAGACCACGGTAGGGACTCATCGTTTCACCCGGTATGCAGCGCGCGGCATCGCACCAGAATGAGGGTCCTGCGGTCTCTGGGGGAAGCACATGGCATTGGTGTTGCGCACGGGCGAGGATCGGCATGCCGAGCATGTGATGGACATCGTGCGCGGCGGCGCCCAGGATTCGGCCAACGACGTCGTCACGCAGTCGTGGAGCCGCTGCCTGAACGAGTACCGGCTGCACCCCGACAAGGCCCGCGAACCGGCCGTCATCAGCCATGCCGCGCTCGAGGAGCGGCGCGAGCGCCAGGCCGACGTGATCGACAGCGCCCGCTACGAGATGACTACGCTGTACCAGCAGCTCGGCGATGCCGACTCGGCGGTGGTGCTGACCGACATCGACGGCGTGATCGTGCACATGGTCGCCTCCACCGAGTTCGCCGCCGAAATGGGGCCGCTCGGCCTGCGCCCCGGCGGCATGTGGAGCGAGACCGAGGCCGGCACCAACGGCATGGGCACCTGCCTGGCCGCCGCGGCACCGATCTCGGTGCGCCGCGAAGACCACTTCTTCACGCACTTCACGCAGCTCACCTGCTCGGCGGTGCCGGTGTACGACCCGTCGGGCCACATCGCCGCGGTGCTCGACGTCACCAGCCGCTCCAGCATGATGCAGCAGCACCTGCTGGTGCTGCTGGGCATGACGGCGCGCATGATCGAGAACCGCCTGATCGACCGGCGCTTCCGCAACGCGCACCCGCTGCACTTCCACAGCCGGCCCGAGTTCGTCTACACGCTGCATGAAGGCCGGCTCGCCGTCGGCGACGACGGCCGCATCCTCGCGGCCAACCGCAGCGCGCTGTTCCAGCTCGGGCTGCAGACGGTCGACGAGATCCGCTCGCGCCACATCGAGGACCTGTTCCAGACATCGCTCGAGGACATGCTGCAACGCAGCACCCAGTCGTCGTTCCACCCGATCGTGACCTTCCGCGCCAACGCGGCGCTGCGCTTCTTCGCCGTCGCACGGCGGCCGGCCACCGAATCGGGCGCCACGGTGCACGCGCTGTCGGGGGCTGCGGGCCCCTCCTCCACCGCCTCCTCCACGCCCTCGACGGCAGTGGCCCGGCTCGCGCCGCGCGCGGCGACGGCGGCACGCGCGTCGGCGCAATCGCCGACCTTCAACGACACGCGCCTGGCGGCCCACCTCGAGACCGCGCGCCGCGTCATCGCGCGCCAGACGCCGGTGCTGCTGTGCGGCGAGACCGGTTCCGGCAAGGAGGTGTTCGCCCGCGCGGTGCACGAGGCGAGCCCGCATGCCGGCGGCGCCTTCGTCGCGATCAACTGCGCGAGCCTGCCGGAGACGCTGATCGAATCCGAACTGTTCGGCTACCGCGCCGGCGCCTTCACCGGCGCGCAGCGCACCGGCCGGCGCGGCAAGATCCTGCAGGCCGACGGCGGCACGCTGTTCCTCGACGAGATCGCCGACATGCCGCTGGACCTGCAGGCGCGGCTGCTGCGCGTGCTCGACGAACGGCAGGTCACGCCGCTCGGCACCGAAGAGACCTACGCGGTCGACTTCCAGCTCATCAGCGCCAGCCACCAGCGGCTGCCCGAGCTGGTGCGCGAGGGGCGCTTCCGCGAAGACCTGTACTACCGCCTGTCGGGCATCGAGCTGCTGCTGCCGGCGCTGCGCGAGCGCAGCGACAAGCGCGAGCTGATCCATGGCGTGCTGAAGGCCGAAGGCGGCCGCGGCGCCGCGCTCAGCAGCGCGGCCGAGCGCTTGCTGATGGAACATGCGTGGCCCGGCAACATCCGCCAGCTGCGCCATGTGCTGCGCACCGCGGCCGCGCTGGCCGATGGCGAGACCATCCAGTGCGAGCACCTGCCAGGCCTGCACGACGACAGCGCCGCCGCCACGCCGCGCGCTGCGGCGAGCCTGCCGCCGGTGGTCTCGGCCGTGCCCCTGCTGCCG
>NZ_JBFUFQ010000375.1:0-3538 GCF_056403355.1 Rhizobacter sp. P2_H3
AAGACACTCCTCTCCCTCACCCTCGTCGCCGCCACGTTCAGCATGGCCGCCACCGCACACGCTGCCGATGCGAAGGACGCCTCGAAGCCCGCTGTCGTGATCGTCCACGGCGCCTTCGCCGACGGCTCCGACTGGGCCAAGGTCATCCCGCTGCTGCAGGCCAAGGGTGTCAGCGTCACTGCGGTGCAGAACCCGCTGAGCTCGCTGGAAGACGACGTGGCCGCCGCGAAGCGGTCCATCGATGCGCAGCCGGGCAAGGTCGTGCTGGTCGGCCATTCGTGGGGCGGCACGGTGATCACCGAAGCCGGCAACAACGACAAGGTCGCCGCGCTGGTCTACGTCGCCGCGTTCGCGCCGGACGCCGGCCAGTCGACCGCCGACGCCGGCAAGGGCTATGCACCGGCCCCGGGGCTGGCCCACCTCGTCAGCGACGCCTCGGGCTTCCTGCGCCTGAGCGAGGAAGGCATGGCGAAGCACTTCGCCCCCGACCTGCCGGCGAAGCAGACCTCGGTGATGTTCGCGACGCAGGGCCCGATCCTCGGCAAGGCCTTCGGTCAGCCCGTCACGACCGCCGCCTGGAAGACCCGGCCGAGCTGGTTCGTCGTCGCGTTGAACGATCACATGATCCCGCCGCCGCAGCAGCAGGATATGGCGAAGAAGATCGGCGCCACCGTGACCGATCTGAAGACCAGCCACGTCCCGCAGCAGGTGCAGCCCGAGAAGGTCGCCGCCGTGATACTCGCCGCCGTGCAAGCTGTTCGCTGAGGCCCGCCATGTCCATCCTCCACCGCATCACGTCGCTGGGCCGGCCGCTGACCCTGCTGGCCGTGCTGGCCGCCTGCCTCGCAACGCCCGCGGCCCACGCGGCCGAGCCGCCGATGCCACGCCTGGACGGCGCGGTCGGCTGGCTCAACTCACCGCCGCTGACGCTCGAGTCGCTGCGCGGCAAGGTGGTGCTGGTGGATTTCTGGACGTACTCGTGCATCAACTGCCTGCGCACGCTGCCCCACGTGCGGGCCTGGGCGCAGCGCTACACGGCCCAGGGCCTGGTGGTGGTCGGTGTGCACACGCCGGAGTTCGCGTTCGAGAAGAACCTCGCGAACGTCGAGCGCGCGACCAAGGACCTGAAGATCGACTTCCCGGTCGCGATCGACAGCAACTACGCGATCTGGCGCTCGTTCCAGAACCGCGCCTGGCCGGCGTTCTACCTCGTCGATGCGCAGGGCCTCATCCGCCACCGGCAGTTCGGCGAAGGCGACTTCGACACCGCGGAGAAGATGATCCAGGCGCTGCTGAAGGAATCGGGCAGCGAGGCGGCGCGCAAGCCGGCGCCCTCCGTCGCGCTGGACACCCGCGGCATCGGCCTGCCGCCCGACATGGCGAACGCGAAGTCGCAGGAAACCTACGTCGGCTACCAGCAGGCGGAAGGTTTCTCGTCACCGGGCGGGATCGTTCCCGAACGCAGCCACCTGTACGCGCCGGGCACGCCGCGGGTGAACGAATGGGGGCTGTCGGGCGAGTGGACGGTGCGACCCGAGTTCGCCGAGCTGGGCCGCGCCGGCGGCAGCGTGGTGTATCGCTTCCATGCGCGCGACCTGCACCTGGTGCTCGGCCGCGCATCGGCCGGCATGCCGGTGCGCTTCCGGTTGACGCTGGACGGCAAGCCGCCCGGTGCCGACCACGGTGTCGACACCGATGCCGACGGCAACGGCGTGATCGACGCCGAGCGCCTGTACCAGCTGGTGCGCCAGCAGGGCCGCATCGGCGACCGGACCATCGAGATCCGCTTCCTCGACCCGGGGGCCCGGGCGTTTGCGTTCACCTTCGGCTGAGCCGGCGAGCGCCTGCAGCGCGCGCCGTCACTGCGCCGGGTCGCGGTGCGTCCAGCGGATCGCGTCGATCTCGGCCAGCAGCTCCGGCGACAGCGTCGTGCCCCAGGCCGCCAGGTTCTCGTCCAGCTGCGCGAGCGACGTGACGCCGATGATGGTGCTCGCGACGCGCCGGCTGCCGTAGACGAAGGCGAGCGCGAGCTGCGTCGGCGAGAGGCCGTGGCGCCGTGCCAGCGCGTTGTACAGGCGCGCGGCGGCCAGCGCCTCGGGGCGGCCCCAGCGGCCCTTCTTCATGCCGTCGAAGATCGCCAGCCGCCCGGGCTTGTCGGCGGCATCGAAGCCGATCTCGTCGTACTTGCCGGTCAGCGCGCCGAACGCGAGCGGCGAGTAGGCGAGCAGCGAGACCTGCTCGCGGTACAGCGTCTCGTCGAGCCCGTTGTCGAGCGCTCGGCTGGTCAGCGCATACGGGTTCTGCACGGTGGCGATGCGCGGCAGCCCATGCTGGCCGGCCAGCCGCACGAATTCGCCGACGCCCCACGGCGTCTCGTTCGACAGCCCGATGTGCCGCACCTTGCCGGCCTTCACCAGCCCGGCCAGCGCCTGCAGCTGCTCGTGGATGCTGCTGAATTCGGCATCCTTGGACGGATCGAAATACAACGCACCGAAGGTCGGCACGTTGCGGTTCGGCCAGTGGATCTGGTAGAGGTCGATCACGTCGGTGCGCAGGCGCTTCAGGCTGTCGTCGCAGGCCTGCACGATCTCGGCCGGCAGCAGGTTCGCGCTGCCGCCGCGCACCCAGTCCATGCTGCGGCCGGGGCCGGCCACCTTGGTCGCGAGCACCACCTTCTGGCGCACGCCGGGCCGGGCCGCGAACCAGTTGCCGACGATGCGTTCGGTGGCGCCGTAGGTCTCGCGGCGCGTCGGCACCGCGTACATCTCGGCGGTGTCGATGAAGTTGATGCCGCGCGCGACGGCTTCGTCGAGGATGCGGTGCGCCGCAGCTTCGTCGACCTGTTCGCCGAAGGTCATCGTGCCGAGGCAGATCGGGGTGACGCGCAGGTCGCTGCGGCCGAGCGGGAGGGTGGTGAAGGTCGTCATCCGGCCAGTTTAGGGAGATTTCCGGAACCGCGTGCCCGCTCCTCTTCCTCCAGCCGCAGCACGCGCCGCTGCACCTTGCCGGTGGTCGTCATCGGCAGCGCGTCGATGAACTCGATCTCCTTCGGGTACTCGTAGGGCGCGAGCCGGCCCTTCACATGCGCCTGCAGCTGCTCGACCAGCGCCGCATCGCCGGCCACGCCGGCCGCCAGCACCACGTAGGCCTTGACCAGCGCGCCGCGCTCGGCATCGGGCTTCGGCACCACCGCCGCGTTCGCGACGGCCGGGTGCTTGACCAGGCAGTTCTCGATCTCGCTCGGCCCGATCCGATAGCCTGCTGCCTTGAACACGTCGTCGCTGCGGCCCTGGTACCAGAGGTAGCCGTCGTCGTCCATCAGCGCGGTGTCGCCGGTGCGGCACCAGCTGTCGTCGGGGTCGCCGGTGAACTTGGCGCGCGTCGCGCCGTCGTTCTTCCAGTAGCCGAGGAAGAAGACCGGGTCGGGCGTGCCGTGCACGTCGCGGCGGTGCACCGCGACGTCGCCCGGCGTGCCGCGCGGGCATTCGCGGCCGGCGTCGTCGAGCACCGCGACGCGGTGGCCCGGGTAGGCGCGGCC
>NZ_JBFUFQ010000376.1:0-3500 GCF_056403355.1 Rhizobacter sp. P2_H3
GTGCGCTGCAGCACGTCCAGCACCGTGCCGGCGCCGGCGCGGTGCTGGCGCCGCGCGTCGGCGATCAGGGCCGGAAGGGCGAGAGGGGCGATGCCCGTGTTGCTCATCGTTCAGCGCACTCCATTGGCAATGTCGAAGATCGGCATGTACATCATCACGACGATGCCGCCGACCAGCAGCGCCACCATCAGCAGCAGCACCGGCTCCACCAGCCGCGTGGCCCGCTCGACGAAGGTGGTGAAGGCCGCGGCATGGCGCTGCGAGATGGTCTGCAGCACCACGTCGAAGCTGCCGGTGCGCTCGCCCACCGCCAGCAGGCGCTCGGCCACCGTGTCGGTCAGCCCGGCCTGCGACAGCGTCGCCGACACGCGCTTGCCGCGCGCCAGGTCGACACGCGCACGCGCCACCGCCTCGCTCATGCGCGCACCGAGCCCCAGCGTCTCGCACAGCGCCATCGCTTCGTCCAGCGTGTAGCCGCCGCGGAACATCAGCGCGAGCGATTGGTACAGCTTGGCAAGACGGAAGTGGTCCCACTGGCGCTGCAGCGGCCCGATCCGCGAGCCCACCGCCACCGCGAAGCGCATCGCGCCGCCCGAGCGAACCCACCACACGCCACCGACCACCAGCGCCGCCAGGCCCGCGGCCACCTCGGCGGTGTGCTGCGAGACGGCCTTGCTGAAGCCCAGCAGCACCTGCGTGGGCAGGCTCAGGTTGCCGTGGAAATCCACGTACATGCCCGAGAAGCGCGGGATCACGTACAGCAGCAGGAACAGCGTGATCAGCAAGCCCAGCGTCACGACCACGGCCGGGTAGATCGCCGCGCTGACCACCTGCTTGCGCAACGCGCCCATCATCTCGTCGTGCGCCAGGAAATCGGCCAGCGCGCTGCCCAGCGTGCTGGTGCGCTCGCTGGCCTTCACGCTCGCCACCAGCACCGGCGGGAAGGCCTGCGATTCGTGCATCGCCTTCGACAGCGGCCGCCCCTCGCGCAGCGCGCGCAGCAGCTCGGCCTGGATGTCGCCGCGCGCGCCTTGCGACGACTGCGCCTGCAGCGTCTCGAGCGCCTCGACCACCGTCATGCCGGCCTGCAGCAGCGTGCGCAGCTCGCGGCACCACCACGCGACGTTGAAGGCGCCCGCGCCGCCGCCGAGCAGCGGCGTGCGCGCCGGCCCACTTGGCTGCGCCTCGGCGCCGACGAACACCAGCCCCTCGCCCGCCAGCTGCGCCTGCACCGCCTGCAGCGACTCGGCCTGCGCCAGCCGCTCCAGCACGGCGGCCTGGCCGGGGTCGTAGTAGCGGACCTTGAACTGCATGGCGGCGCTCGCGAGTTCAGCGCGTCAGGTCGGCGTCGTCGCCGCTGCCGCCGGGCGCGCGGTCCTTGCCGAGGCTCAGCAGCTCGAACTCCTGGCCCTGCAGGCCGGGCGCGCGGTACTGGTAGGCGCTGCCCCACGGATCCTGCGGCAGCGCACCGCGCAGGTAGGGGCCGCGCCAGCGCGGCTCGTCGGCAGGCGCCACCAGCAGCGCCTGCAGGCCCTGGGAGGTGGTCGGGAAGCGGCCGGTGTCGATGCGATACGCCTGCAGCGCCTTGTCGAAGGCATCGAGCTGCGCCTTCGCGGCAGTGACCTCCGAGCGGCCGATCTGCCCGAGGAAGCGCGGGCCGACGATGCCGGTCAGCAGGCCGATGATCAGGATCACGACGAGGAGTTCGAGCAGCGTGAAGCCGCGGCGGGAAGCGTTGATCATGATGTCGATGCGATCGGTTTGGCCATGAAGACCCATTGGTTGTACTGCGCGGCGGGCGGCATCTCGGCCAGGCCGTCGATCTGCAGCGGGGTGCGCCGCAGCGGCTGCGCCTCGCTGGTGCTGAACACGCCGCGCACGCTGCCGTCGGCGCCGCGCACGACGCCGAGCGGGCGGCCCGGCACCAGCGGGTCGGTGTAGAGCCGGCGCAGGTGGCGGCGCGTGCCGACGAAGCGGTTGTCCAGCAGCAGGTTGTCGAGCGAGGCCGGGTACTGCTTCAGCGACCCGGGCGAGGCCTCGCGGTAGCGGGTGATGGCCTGCGCGTACAGCGTGCCGATGCGCACCAGCTCGTCCTCGCGCTCGCGCTGCGCCGCATCGGCCCAGCGCGGGCCGGCGATCGACAGGCCGAGCGACAGCAGCGCGACCAGCAGCAGCACGATCACGTAGGTGAAGCCGCGCGACGGCGACTTGCCGGCTCGATCACCAACTCGCATACGGGCTCCCGTCGCGCGCCTGCCCCGGCGCACCGCTGTGCACGTCGGACACCCCCGCGGCTGCGCCGCTGTCGGAGTTCACGAGCACCCAGGTGTCGATGCGGTCCGTCACCGGATCGACCGGCAGCTGCCGCAGGTAGCGCGCCTGCACCAGCTCCTGCAGCGCCGCCGGGTAGCGGCCGCGGTCGGCGTAGAACTTGTCGATCGCATCGCGCATCGCCGCGAGGTTCTGGCGCAGCACCACCTCGCGCGCGCGGTCGACGTGCTCGGCATAGTGCGGCACCGTGATGGCCAGCAGCAGGCCGATGGCCGCCATCACCACCATCAGCTCGATCAGCGTGAAGCCGCGTGCCTTGTGCATGGCCTGCATCACCAGTCCTTCAGCGGCACGCCGTTCAGCCCGCTGCGCGTCGAGCGGGAGAACACGTCGTAGACATCGGCGCCGGCCTGCGGCTGCTCGGCCGTCGACAGGTAGCTGCGCAGGCCCCAGGTCTGCTCGGCCGGCAGCTCGGCGCTGGCAAACGGATCGCGCGGAATGCGGCGCAGGAAGACCATCCGCTGCGCGCCCGGCAGGCCGGTGTCGCCGCTGACCAGCGCCTGCAGGCTCGGCGGGTAGCCGGTGGCGCCGGCCGGCTGCGACAGCTGGCCCTTGTCGTTGGCGCGCTTGTAGGCATCGATCGCCTCGCGGATCTGCCACAGCGCCTGCTTCAGCTCGCGCTCGCGTTCGCGCTGCAGCGTGATCTCGGCCAGCGGGAAGACGGCTGCGGCCAGCACGCCCAGCACCGCCAGCACGACAACCAGCTCGATCAGCGTGTAGCCGGCGGTGCGCCTCATTTGACGATCACCTTCAGCGGCGGCGGCAGGCCGAACGGCTGCGCCGGGCCGTCGAGGCCGAGCGGTTGCGCGCCGAGCGTCGTCAGCTCCGCGGTGCCGGCGGCGGTGGCCTTCAGGCGCACGCTCAGCAGGCTGCCCTGGCCGCTCGCGCCGGTGGCCTGGTTGCGGATCGCGCCGGCCTGCACCTTGCCCTGCTCGGCATCGATCGTCTTGCTGAAGCTGGTGGCCGCGCCGCCCTGCTTGAACAGATCGCCCTCGTCGACGTCGACCACCGACAGCAGGCCCTTGCTGATGGCGAGCTGCACCGGCGCGCCGCGCAGCGCGACCGGCGTCGCGAGGTTCAGGGTCGCGACGAAGGTGTCGCCGACCTTGACCTCGGCCGGCGCGCTCCAGCTGAGCGTCGGCGCGGCGGCCGCGGGCGCGGGCGCGGCC
>NZ_JBFUFQ010000377.1:0-3441 GCF_056403355.1 Rhizobacter sp. P2_H3
CGCGCGCGCCTGGCCGAGGTGCGCTTCGGCGGCGGCGCGGTCGCGCTCGGAGTGGTAGTCGC
Organism: Rhizobacter sp. P2_H3; assembly: GCF_056403355.1. Lineage (NCBI taxonomy): Bacteria > Pseudomonadati > Pseudomonadota > Betaproteobacteria > Burkholderiales > Sphaerotilaceae > Rhizobacter > Rhizobacter sp. P2_H3. The sequence goes on from NZ_JBFUFQ010000377.1 coordinate 63, forward strand.
ACAGCAGCCAGTGGGCCAGCACCAGCGAATCYGGGTCGGCCGCGGCGCCGGCCTGGTCCAGCTCGGCCAGCGCCTGCTCGGCCAGCTTGCGGCCCTGCTCGGGGTCGCTGCGCATCGCGGCGCGGCTGCGCTCAAGCATCGCGCGCGCCGGCGTGTCGGGCACGGCCGCCTGCGCCTGCACGGGCAGCAGGCTCGTCAGCACGACCAGCAGGCAGATCAGCGAACGCGACGGCAGCATGGATTCCGGAAGAGTCAGGTCGACAGTGTGCGCAGCGGCGACAGCGGCAGATTGTCGCCTGCACACCGGCCCGCGCCGAGCGGGCGCAGGCAGAAAGCCTCGAAAATGCCCGCCGCCGGTTCGCTAGCGCACGGACGGCGCCTCCGCCACCGGCCAGCATGCCCCACAGGCCGGGTGCGCCGTGCCGGGCCGCCCACGCTGCAGGAGTCTCCCATCGCCGCCGCCACTCTCGTCCCGTCGCTCCCCCCGCTGGTCAGCCTGTCCAGCGGAACCCGCAGCGAGTTCGGCACGCGCCCGACCGTGTCGACCCATGCGCTCGCCGACTCCGGCCTGTTCTCCGACGAGGCACTGTGCGAGTTGCTCGACCGCTTTCCGCGCCAGCAGCTGCATGCACTGACGATGGGCAGCGACCCGGCCCGCCCCGACCAGAACCGGCCGGTCCGCCACGAGGAACTCGATGGCGCCGACCTGCTGCGCGCGGTGCAACAGGGCTGCCTGTGGCTCAACCTGACGCGCGTCGACCGGGCCGATGCCCGCTTCCGCACGCTGATCGACCGGCTCTATGAGGAGCTCGCCGACGGGATCCCGGGCTTCCGCCCCGACGCGAGCCACGGCAACCTGCTGATCTCGTCGCCCCGCGCGATGGTGTACTACCACGTCGACGGCCCGGCCTCGGTGCTGTGGCACGTCCGCGGCCGCAAGCGCGTGTGGGTGTACCCGCCGCTCGATCCGCACTTCGTGCCGCGCGAGGCGATGGAGGACATCTTCGCCGGTGCGCGCCACGAATACCTGCCGTTCGACCCGGCGTTCGATGTCGCGGCGACGCGCTGCGAACTCGAGCCCGGCCAGTGGATCTCCTGGGCCCAGAACGCGCCGCACCGGATCTCCAACCTCGAGGGGATCAACGTCTCGCTGTCCACCGAGCATTTCACGCCGCAGACCCGGCGGCGCGCGCGCGTCCAGGCCGCCAACCGCTTCATGCGCCTGCGCTTCGGCTGGACCGGCCTCTCCACCCGCGACGCCGGCCCGATCGCCGGCCTGAAGGTGCTGGCCCACCAGCTGGCCCGCCGTGCCGGGCTCGACCGCATCCGCCTCAAGCGGCACGAGGCCGCCGCGCTGCGCGTGGACCCCGACGCGCCGGACGGGGTGGCGCCGCTGTGATCGAGGTGCGCTGCTTCGGGTCGCTCGCGCAGGCCGCGGCGCTGCGCCACGACATCGATGCGCTGAACCGCCAGTCCGCCCGCCCGGACCCGTTCTCGACCTTCGCGTTCTTCGAGACCTGGCTGCGCCACGACGAACGCCACCCCGCCGGCACCGGCATGCAGCTGTGGTTCCTGGCCGCGTTCCGGCGCAACGAGCTGGTCGGCTACGTCGCGCTCAAGCGGGTGCTGCGGCGCGTGCTGGGCGTGCCGGTGGCCACCGTCGATTTCCTCGTCACGCACGACACCGACCGCCCGCACGCCGTCGCGCGGGCCGAGGACGTGGGCCCGGTCTGCGAGGCGTTCTACGCGCACCTGCTGGCACGGCGCGCCGACTGGAGCTACCTGGAGTTCCAGCAGCAGGACGCGGGCTCGCCGCTGTTCCCTCCGCCGGCCTCGGTCGACCTCGGCGGCTACCTGGTGCGCGAGTGGCCGGCGCTTGCGAACTGCACGATCCCGGTCCGCTGGGCCGGCCTCCCGGCGTACTGGCAGGCGCTGTCGAAGAAGTCCCGCTCGAACCTGGCGCGGCAGCTGGAGGCCACCTTTGCCGCCGGCGAGGTCACATTGCTGAGGTCGTCCGACCCGGGCACCACGCCGGCGCTGCTGGCGCTGTACCTGAGCATCGAGCCGCGCAGCTGGAAGGCCCGCGAGGCCCGTGCGCAAGCCGACATCGGGCGCCACCCGGCCCGCCTCGCCTACTTCCGCAGCCTGCTCGACGAGGCGCAGCCGATGCGGGTGTCGATCCAGGTGCTGCTGGTCGACGGCGTGCCGATCGCGGGGCTGATCAACGGCGCCTTCCTTGACGGCCTGTACGCGCTGCACATCGTCCACGACGACCGGGCCGGCCGGCTCGCGCCCGGTTCCGCGATGCTGCTGCTGGGCATGCGCGAGGCGATCGACGGCGGCTTCGCGTTCTTCAACCTGCTGTCGGGCTTCGGCTACTACAAGTCGCGCTGGCTGGCCGAGGCCACGAGCACGCGGATCGCGCAGATCTACCGCACCGGCGGCCTGCTCTACTGGCGCCGCATCGCCGGCGACTGCAAGCGCCGGCTGTTCGCGCCGGCGCGCCGCGAAGCGCCCGGGCCGTTCAACCCGGTGCGCCGCGCGGCGGCGTCCGGCGAGGCGGTCGCACCCGAGGGACGCCCCCTGCTGCGCCTGGCGGTCGACGAGCAGGCGCGCACCGACGCGCTGGTGGCCGCCGTGCGCGGCGGCCGCGGCGAGTTCCTCGACGCCGCCGGGCTGCTCGCCGCGCTGCCGCTGGCGCCGCCGCGTCAGGCGGCCATCGCGAGCCGGGCCGCCCGGCCGCGCCACGACAAGGCGACGACCCCGGCCAGGCTGATCAGTTCGCCCGCCAGCATGCCGAGCACCGCACCGGCGACGCCGAACCGCAGCATGCCCAGGTAGCTCGCCGCCAGCGACGCCGCGGCGCTCAGCAGCGTCAGCGTGCTCAGTTCGCGGAAGCGCCCCTGCGCCGCGAGCAGGTAGGCCAGCTGGTCGCGCACCACCAGCACCAGGAAGACGCCGCCCCACAGCAGCAGCAGCGCATCGCGCTGCGCGAAATCCTTGCGGAACACCGCCTGGAAGATCCAGTCGCGCAGCCCCCACAGCAGCGCCACGTAGCCGATGGTGACCGCGCCCAGCCCGAGCGCGAACAGCGCCAGCCGGCGCAGCACCAGCGCCTCGCCTTGGCGATGCAGCCAGCCCGAGGCGAGCGGCAGCATCAGCGAGCCGATGCCGGTGGACAGCAGGTTCACCGGCATCAGCAGCAGCCGCGTCGCGGCCATCGCGGCCACCGCGGCCACGTCCAGCGTGCCGGCCACCAGGTAGACGGTGCCCTGGCTGAAGGCCCAGTGGATCGCCGCGCCGGCGCACGACCAGGCGGCCAGCGGCGCCACCTGGCGCAGCAGGCCGGCGCTGCCGCCGGGCTGCCACGACTCGTGGC
>NZ_JBFUFQ010000378.1:0-3441 GCF_056403355.1 Rhizobacter sp. P2_H3
TGCTGCCGCCCGAATCCGACTACGCGACGTGGGTCGAGCAGACGCTGGCCGAGCTGCGTGCGGGCGGTGGGGCAGCTTCCACACCCGTGGCCGCAGCGGCGCGTGCCGCGTCGCCGGCGACCGCTTCCGCGAAGCCGGCCGCCACCGCTGCCGCGACCGCGGTCAGCGGGCGCGTGACGCTGTCCCCTGCCCTCGCGTCGAAGGTGCAGCCCGGCGACACGGTGTTCGTGTTCGCGCGCGCCGTGCAGGGCCCGCGCATGCCGCTGGCCGTCAAGCGCGGCCTGGTGTCCGACCTGCCGATGGACTTCGTGCTCGACGACTCGACCGCGATGAGCCCGGAGTTCAAGCTGTCGAGCATGGCCGAGGTGCGTGTCGAGGTGCGGGTGTCGCGCAGCGGCAGCGCGACGCCGTCGGCCGGCGACCTGATCGGCCAGGGGCCGGTCGTGAAGCCGGGCGCCACCGGGGTCGCGGTGCAGATCGACCAGATCCGGCCTTGAGCGTTGCACGCGTGATGCCTTCGCATCGGCATCGCGCGCTTCGCATCCGGACCGGGGGCACGTGCCCGCTCCCGGCGAGACTTCCTTTCAGCGCAGTCGTCCCGACGGCGTCCCCACTGAAAGGAACTCACATGCCCATTCCCGCAATCGGTCTCGCGCTGTCCCGCGCCCTTCCCGCCGCCACGAACCTGCTGAGCAAGGCCCCCGGCCTGCAAGGCATCAGCAGCCTGCTCGGCGGCGGCGGTGGTGGCGATCAAGCCCAGGGCGCCCAGCAAGGCGGCCCGGGCGGTGCTGCCAGCTCCATCATCCAGCGCCTGAAGTCGATGATTCCGGGCGCCGGCGGTCAGGACTGACCCGGCACGACGCCTTGAAGATCGAACCGCCGGACAGGCCGCATTGCGGCCGCGTCCGGCACCCTTGATGCGTCCGCGACACGGCGGACCGCTTTCCGGAAGCCCGTCATGAGCCTGCACACCGAAGACGACATTGCGCAAATGAGCCGGGAGATGATCGGCGCGATCACGGCCCACGAACTCGACCGCGCCGAAGCGATCTGGTTCCAGCTGCGCGACCTGTCGAACGTCGCGCCGTCGGCACTTGCCATCGGCGCCTTCATCCCGATCCTGCACAACCGGCCGATCGATGCGCTGCACTTCCTGAACACGCTGCCCGACGACTGTGCGCCGGACCTGAAGGCCTTGTGCATGTACCTGATCGGCGACCCGATCTGGCACCTGGAAGCCAACGCGCTGGCCGAGAGCCCCGATCCGCTGATGCGCTCGGCGATGCGGCAGTTGCTGGAGACGAGCAGCGCCGTCAACTGAGGCTTGCGTCGCGACACGTGGCGTCGGCCTTCAGCGTCCGCGGAACAACCGGTTGTATTCGAACGGGCGGACGACCTGGGCAGACAAGGCCTTCGCGCCGGGATGCAACGGGTTGATGAGGGCTGCAGACTCTTCGGGAACGATGACCGAGGGCATCTCGAGGATCGCCGCCGTCATGCCGCGCAACCAGTCGGCGCCCGCCTGAGCGCTGGCACGCCCCGCCGGAATGGCAGCCCACGAAGGCGCGAGCCGGGACACATCCAGCACGTTCCTGGCGGCCCAGACGCTGTCCGGAACATCGATCCGCACCAGGAAYCTGTTCAGGGGCAGGCCTGAATCATCGACGTGCGCCGGGGTCTCGAGCACCGCCATGGCAATGGTCGGCGCCGTGTACAGCGCGGGCTGCCCGTCATCGTTCCACCGGCCAGGGCTCTTGGCGGCCCCGCTTCCGCTCAGATCGTCTGCCGCGTACCTGCGCGTCTCGGCCGCAATCCGCCACAGAATCATTGGTACGCACCGCTCTCGATGGCGCCGAGCAGCTTCGTGACGACCGCCAGCCCCGTGGGCGTGTCGATGAAGTCCGCGGGCTTGCGCCCCCCGAGCGCGGGCTGCGGTGTCTCCAGCCATTGCCCGAGCCACCTGGCGGAGTCGAAGCCCTTGGCTTCGGGCGCGGTCGAGTTGTCGACGATGTCCCGGGCGATCCCGAGCAGCCTGGCCAACCCGAGTGCAGCGCGCCCGCCGTTGCCGGTGAGCAGTTCGCCCGCAGCGACCTTCTTCTCGGCCGTGGCCTTCGGCACGCCGAGGATGTCGAACATGCGCTGCGCCGGGATCTCCATGCGCCTGGACAGGTCCTTCACGAAGATGCCGGCAACCCCTTTGCGCTCGGTCTCGATCAGGCGCATCGGGTCCGCGGCATGGACGTTCATCACGAAGTCGTCGATCCCCTTGCTCGGGCTGTAGGTGACGTTCGTGATCGACACCGCCTTCGACGTGGCCTTGCGCCCAGGCACCTGCTGCGTCGTGCTCTTCAATCCGACCACTGCAATCTCCGTCTATATGGAGACGAAGTGTAGCCTCGATATGGACGAATCTTCAGTACCCCTATCAGCCCGGATGCGCAGCGCTACGCCGAACACCTGGCCGCGCAAGGCCTGCACGCGCAGGTGCGCAACCAGGACGACAGCCTGCGCATCATCGACAAAACTGCCGCAGCAGGGCCGCGGTGTACTCCGACGGCCGGAAGACATCTTCTTCGGACATGGGTGTCGGGCTCGTGATGACACCGGCATGCTGCCGCCGGACGCGTGGTGGCGGCCATCGGCGGATTGCTGAAATTGCGAGGGCGTGGGGCTGATATCGCTGGACGGGAACACGGATTGCCCACGTCTTTGACCAGACGACAAGGGAAATCGATGGACAAGATCAAGGTCGCGGGCCACGGCGTCGAGATCGCGTTGCGAATGGCCGGTGTCGCGAGCCGTCCGGCGCTGTTGTTGCTGCACGGATGGCCCCATTCACATGCGCTCTACGAGCCGGTGCTTCGCGACTTGTCCGAGCGCTTCTTCGTCCTCGCGCCCGATCTGCCGGAGATCGGCGAGTCTCGTGGCGCGCCACGATCAGCCGAGAAGACGGCGCTCGCCGACGTGCTGATCGCTGCGGCCGAGCAGGCGGGTGGCAGCGACATCATCGTCGCAGGCATCGACGTGGGCGGCATGATCGCTTTCGCCGCCGCCCGCGACCACGGCCTGCGCATCCGTGGCGCGGTCGTCACCAACACCGTCGTGCCCGGCCTCGATCCCTGGGGGAAGCTGCTTGCCGATCCACACATCTGGCATTTCGCCTTTCACGCGATTCCCGACCTGCCCGAGACGATGGTGCAGGGCCGGCAGCGGCCGTACTTCGACTACTTCACCAACATCCTGGCGGGTGACGCCAAGGCGGTGACCGAGGCGTACCGAGCGCGCTTTGCCGAAGCCTATGCGCGGCCCGAGGCCTTGAAGGCTGGCTTTGATTGGTACCGAGCGCTCGCCGCCGACGCCGAGCACAACGCGCATCCGAAGGCCATTGAAACGCCGCTCTTGTACCTGCGTGGAGACGCCGATGGCCGTTCGCCGGATGAC
>NZ_JBFUFQ010000379.1:0-3420 GCF_056403355.1 Rhizobacter sp. P2_H3
CCCCCGCCCCTGCGCCGGCTCCGGCACCCGCGCCCGCGCCCGCCCCGGCCCCCGTCGGCGCGCCCGCCAAGCCCACGCTGCAGATCCAGAACTACGACCACGCCGGCAGCTTCGCGATCGTCTGGAACAAGTGGTGGGGCACCAGCGGCACCTCGTGGGAGCTGTATGAAGACGGCGTCAAGGTCCAGTCCGGCACGCTGGCCGACGTGGGCAACGCGGCCCAGACGGCCACGATCCAGATCACCGGCAAGAAGCTCGGCCTCTACACCTACCAGCTGAAGCTGATCAACGCCGCCGGCGCCACGCTCAGCGATGCGTCGGCCACCACCGTCGGCAACGCCTCGCTGATCGGCATCAAGCAGTGGGATGTCGGCGGCCAGTCGCTGCAAAGCACGCTCGCTCCCGGCTCAGTCACGCTCGACCTCAGCGTCTCCGGCGTCGCCTACCCGAGCTTCACGGTCGCCTCCAACAACCCGAAGGTCGCGACGGTGTCGGTCAGCGGCAGCAAGCTCACCGTCAACGCGCTCGGCGCCGGCCGCGCCGGCATCCGCATCCTCGACGCCAACGGCAACGGCCGCTGGGTCGGCGTGCGCGTGAAGAAGCCCGACGGCAGCCTGCCCGGCCTGCCGGCGCACGTGTCGATCGGCTCGGTCTCCGACGACGGCGGCACCGCGCTGGCCAACTGGCAGAACTTCGGCAGCGGCGACCTGAACACCCGCGCCGACCTGCGCTACATCTACCTGAACGGCGGCGCCTCGGTGCCGGGCAACACCAGCTGGTGCACTTGGACGACGGTGCCGTGCTTCCGCGCCACCAACTTCATCCGCGAGTCGAAGAAGCTCGGCATGATCCCGGTCTTCGTGTTCTACAACATCGCCGACGGCGGCGAGAGCTACCCGACCGACCTCGCCCACATCCAGGACGCGACCTACATGGGCGCGTATTTCAAGGACTGGGTCAAGACCATCGACATCGCCAACACCGAGGCCGGCGACGACCCGGTGGGCTACGTGATCGAGCCGGACTTCATCGGCTACATGATGCAGAACTCCGGCCTGCAGCCGTCGCAGATCATGGCGCGCGTGGACCAGGCGTACGCCGCGGGCGTGCTGACCTCGGCCGACCCGCAGTTCCCGAACACGCTCGAGGGGCTCGTCAAGGCGGTCAACTACATCGTGCAGAAGCGCAGCCGCAACGCGTGGTACGGCTGGCAGATCAACATCTGGAGCGATGCGCAGAGCGGCGCCTCGACCAACGGGCTGATGCACATCACCGACACCGCCGAGAAGGGCTGGGCGGCCGGCCGGCCGTACATCGCCGCCAGCGCACAACGCGTCGCGAACTACTACAACGCGGCCGGCATCACGAGCTACGGCGCGAGCTTCATCTCGTTCGACAAGTACGGCTACGACGGCGGCGCCGCCGGCAACGCGAAGTGGCAGTTCAACGCCGACCACTGGAACAACTACCTGTACTACGTGCAGACGCTGAACGCCGCGCTGAAGAAGCCGGTGGTGCTGTGGCAGCTGCCGGCCGGCCACGTGAACGGCTCGGTCGGCACCAACCCGGCCACCGGCGCGCCGTTCGCGACGCTGACCAACGCGACCAGCAAGCACTACGAGGACACCGCGCCGACGTACTTCTTCGGCGACACCTTCACCGCGACGCCCAGCGTGTTCGCCGCGAGCTACTACAAGACCAACGCGGCCGGCGATCCGAAGGTGAGCTCCAACGGCGCGCAGATCACCTGGGGCAGCCACCTGCCCGAGGCCAAGGCGGCGGGCGTGGTGTCGCTGATGTTCGGCGCCGGCGTCGGCGACTCCACCGACAACATCGGCCTCGGCAACCAGCCGCTGACCGATGACCGCTGGTGGCTCGTCAAGGCGAACCGCTACCTGCAGGGCGCGGTCGTGCCGCTGCCCTGATCACGACAAGTGCCAGCAACAGCGCCGCAGCCGCCGCCGCGAAAGCTGCGCTGAGCCAGGGCACGGCACCGGCCTCGTCGCCCTCGACGATGAACGATGCCATCAGCGGCCCGAAGGCGCTGCCCAGCAGCTGGGCGGCCGGCACCAGCCCGGCCAGCCGGCCGCTGGCGTCGGCGCCGAAGGCCAGGCCGATGTGGAACGGCAGCATGAACATCCACACGAAGCCGAACACCGCGCAGCCGAGCGCGAAATCCAGCGAGCGCCCGACCGGCAGCGCATGCAGCGCCAACATCACCGCGGCCAGCACCCCCGAGCAGGCGACCAGCGTCGGCCGCGCCGGCAACCTCCCGACCGCGAAGGTGGCGAGGCTGCCGCCGATGACCTGCATCACCAGCACGCCGGCGATCAGCGTCTGCGCGGCGCGCGCATCGAAGCCTGCCGCCTTGCCCAGCGGCTCGAGGTAGGCCCAGAACGAGCCCAGCGTGGCCAATTGGAGAAACGCCACCGCCAGCGGCAGCAGCGTGGCGACCGACCAGCGGAAGCCCGAGACCGCAGTCGCCACCAGCGGCGCGAGCCGCGCCGGCTGGCGGAAGGCCAGCACGCACGGCAGCAGCGACAGCACGGCCAGCGCCGCGAACCCGCCCTGCCACCCGGCGTGCGGGATCACTGCATGCGCCAGCAGCGCGCCGAGCGCCGCCTGCGCGATCGTCTGCACGACGAAGAAGATGCCGCCGACGCGCGCCGGGTTGGCGCTGCGCACGATGACGCCGGTGGTGCCCCAGACCAGCACGCCTTCCGCCAGGCCCGCGGCGGCACGCACGGCCGTCATCGCGGCGTCGCCCGAGGCGCGCATCGTCAGCAGGTCGAGGCACGCGGCCAGCAGCGCGGCGACCAGCGTGATGCGCCGCAGCTGCGCGCCCGGCAACAGCGCATCGCCGAGCGCGACACCGAGGCCCAGCATGATGATCTCGGCCATCGCGACGATGCCGACGCCCTCCAGGCTCACCTGCTTCGCATCGACCAGCTCGCCGAGCAGGATCGGCTGCACGCCGATCATCAGCACGGCGATGGTGCCGACGGCCAGCGCCGCGGCGACCTGAAAGGGGGGCATCGGCGATGCGTCGTTCGCGGGCATGCGGGGTCTCCTCGTGGGGTGTTTCAGTATCCCTTGCTCTCTTCGGGCAGCAGGCCTTGCGCGAAGCGCGCTTCGGCCCGCGATGCATCCTTTCGCAGGCGGCCGTTGGCAATCCACCGCACCCACCATGGCAGCGCGCGCACGCGGCCGCCGGTGGCCACCGCGAGCACATGCGCCTTCGCGCATTTCTCGAACAGCTCGGCGTTCAGCGCCAGGCGCGTCGCGGTGCTGCCCAGGCACAGCGGGCGGCGCTGCACCATCAGCACGTTGCCGCGGTGCTGCTGCAGCGAGCTTGCCAGCACGCTGGGCGGCGTGGCCGGGGCCATCGGGCCGAGGTGGCGGGCCTGTTCGTCGAACAGC